>NZ_JAAOQS010000041.1:0-67356 GCF_011603105.1 Rhodococcus sp. A14
GTGTTACTCACCCGTTCGCCGCTCGTGTACCCCGAAGGGCCTTACCGCTCGACTTGCATGTGTTAAGCACGCCGCCAGCGTTCGTCCTGAGCCAGGATCAAACTCTCCGTTGAAGACTCTAGATTTCGAAACCCCACAGGGTCCCTAATCAGTCATAGACATCGAGTCAAATCACTAGCAATCAAAAACTCAAACTAGCATTTTCAAACACTGACCCCCCTCCGACGGAAGAAGGAGAAGAGCCAGCAAATACCCACACCACACAACCCCCGAAACCCGAAGGCCCCGAAAGCAATTCGTGATGCGGAGTACCAAAAACATTTGGCACTGACATTCATCGACACACTGTTGAGTTCTCAAAGAACACGCACACACCATCACTTCTGGCTCACTCGCCAGCCGCTCCGGGGCAACTTTTCCAGTTTATCTCCTGCCGCATCCCGGCGCAAACCGGGGCGTCAGGACATCTCGAAAGCATCGAACCAGGTTCGGTATTCTCGGGAAGTTCAGGCGCCTGCGTCCAACCTCGTGTCCCCGGCCTCTCGGTCGGGGTTGGTGTCCGTGTCGCTCTGACCTGGAATAAGTTACGCGACGGGAAACGGAGCGTCAAATCCCCAGGTCACAGGCATCCGGTATGTAAAATCCGCTGGTGGCCCGTGCTGCGCGCGGGCCACCGGACCGGAATTCGCCGAATTACGCCGGTGTGACCCGCCGCACGCTAGTTCGACAGCACCTTGATGCCGGCGAAGTTCCGCTTTCCACGGCGAATCACGAGCCACGTTCCATGCAGCAGATCGGTCGGTGCGGGGGTCCAGTCCTCACTCGAGACCTTCTGGTTGTTCACCGAAGCGCCGCCTTCCTTCACGGTGCGGCGGGCCGCACCCTTGCTCTCGCACAATCCGCTGAGAACCAGGAGGTCGACGATGCCGGCGGGCTCCCCCGGCGCAAGTTCCGCGACGGACGCCTCCCGAAGGGCGGCACCGAGCGTCGGCTCATCCAGGTCCTGCAGTTCCGCGCGGCCGAACAGCGCCTGGCTCGCGAGCTCCACGGCACGAGTGTTGGCTTCGCCGTGCACGAGAGTCGTCATTTCGGCGGCGAGCCGGCGCTGCGCCTCCCGTGCATGCGGCCGCTCGGCCGTCGCCGTCTCCAGTTCCGCCAACTCCTCGGCCGTGAGGAAGGTGAACCACCGCAGGTACTTGATGACGTCGGCGTCGCCGGTGTTCACGAAGTACTGGTACCACGCGTAGGGGCTCGTCATCTCCGGGTCGAGCCACAGGCTTCCGCCTCCGGTCGACTTCCCGAACTTCTTGCCGTCCGCCGACGTGACGAGCGGGACGGTCAGACCGTGCACCGACTCGGCGTCGATGCGACGGTTCAATTCGACGCCGGCGATGATGTTGCCCCACTGGTCGGATCCGCCGACCTGCAGCGAGCAGCCGTGACTGCGCCGCAGGTGCAGGTAGTCGTTGGCCTGGAGCAGCATGTAGCTGAACTCGGTGTAGGACATGCCGTCGGATTCGAGGCGCCGCTTGACGGTGTCTCTCGCGAGCATCACGTTGACGGAGAAGTGCTTGCCCACGTCGCGCAGGAAGTCGATGGCCGACAGCTTGCCGGTCCAGTTCATGTTGTTCTCGATGATCGCGCCGCTCGGCGAGTCGTCGAAGTCGACGAAACGTTCGAGCTGACCCCGGATCCGATCGGCCCATTCGGCCACGGTGTCGGCGGAGTTCATCGTCCGCTCACCGACGTCGCGGGGATCGCCGATCAGACCCGTCGCTCCACCGGCCAGCACGACGGGGCGGTTGCCCGCACGCTGGAATCGCTTCAGTGCGAGCAGGGGCACGAGATGGCCGGCGTGCAAACTCGGCCCGGTCGGATCGAAACCGGCATAGAGCGTGACCGGTCCGGCGTCGAGATCACGACGCAGCGCGTCCAGATCGGTTGATTGGGCGATGAGCCCGCGCCAGGTCAGTTCATCGATGATGTTCTCAGTCACGGGTCCGATCATCCCATCTGCTCGTCGGCGGGCATCGCACGCGGGCTCCTCCGGTACACGGAGACGGCCGGCGACTCCGGAATCCAGAAGCGCCACGGCCGGTCCGCGGCCGCGCTGACGCCGACCCGGGGGCCACTCGCCCATCCGTCCGACTCCGCGACCTCCAGCCGAACCGGCGAATCGTGCTCGAACAACGCCGCACCGTTCTCCGCGAGGGTCACGCCGGTCGCGGACCCCAGGTTGCCGGGACCGCGCGCCCAATCCGCAGGTCGCGTGACGCGGGGCCGGCGCGCCTGAACCGTGGCGCAGCCGTCGAGCACTTCGCCCGCCCGGAGAAGCACCCCGCCCGCGCTTCCGACCGGCCCGTACGACACGTTCATGCAGAAGTGCATCCCGTAGCTGCGGTAGACGTACAGGTGCCCGGCCGGGCCGAACATCACCTCATTGCGCGGCGTCCTCCCTCGGTACGAGTGCGATGCCGGATCGGGCCACGGGCCGTCCTTCTCCCCGCCGTACGCCTCCACTTCGACGATGCGGATGCGGACGTCTCCGACGATCAGCGTGGATCCGAGAACGATTCGCGCGGCGTCGACGGGGTCCGCCCGGTCAAGTCGATCGATGGTCACGTCCCGATTCTCCACAACCGTTGACTCGCCACCCCGTCGGTCGCATAATTCATCAAGCAATGAATTCACCCAGTGATGAATTGAGGCCCGCCATGACCGGCAGCCCGGTGATCGACATCCGAGATCTGCACGTGCGAAGAGGCAGGAACGAAGTGCTGCACGGCATCGACGTTCAGGTGCCGAGCGGATCCATCACCGGCCTCCTGGGACCCTCCGGCTGCGGAAAGACCACGCTGATGCGGTGCGTGGTCGGCACGCAGATCGTGGAATCGGGGACGGTCACGGTGCTGGGCGCCCCCGCAGGCTCGGTCTCGTTGCGAAGCCGCATCGGATACGTCACCCAGTCACCCAGCGTGTACGCCGACCTCACGGTCAAGAAGAACGTGGCCTACTTCGCCGCGCTCTACGGCCAACCGTCGGACGCGGTCACCGAAGCCGTCGAGGCGGTGGGTCTGACACGCTTCGCAACCCAGAAGGCGGCGGATCTGTCGGGAGGACAGCTGGGACGGGTCAGCCTCGCCTGCGCGCTGGTGGCACGCCCCGAGGTCCTCGTCCTCGACGAGCCGACCGTCGGCCTGGACCCACTCCTGCGCGTCGAACTGTGGGAACGGTTCGACGCTCTCGCCGACACCGGTACCACCCTGCTCGTGTCGAGCCACGTCATGGACGAGGCCGAACATTGCGCTTCGCTCCTCCTCATGCGCGACGGCTACGTTCTCGCGCAGGTCTCCCCCGGCGAACTCCGGGAGCAGACCGGTGAGGCGAGCCTCGAAGACGCCTTCCTTAACCTCATTCGCGCATCACATGTCGGGAGCGAGAACTGATGAACGTCACGATCTTCGCAGCCACTGCGGGCCGGATCCTCGCGCAACTACGGACGGATCACCGCACCGTCGCCATGATTCTGGTGGTACCCAGTCTGCTGATGGTGTTGCTGTACTTCCTGTATCAGAACGTTCCGGCGCCACCCGGTCAGCTGTCGCTGTTCGAGCGCGTCGCGATCACGATGCTCGGCATCCTGCCGTTCGTCGTGATGTTCCTGGTCACGTCGATCGCGATGCAGCGCGAACGGACGTCGGGAACACTCGAACGCCTGCTCACGACCCCCATGGGCAAACTCGACCTGCTCGGCGGCTACGCTGCCGCGTTCTCCACGGCCGCTGCTGCGCAGGCGGCGCTCGCCTGCGTCGTCTCGTTCGGATTCCTCGGCCTCACCACCGAGGGCAGCGTGACGTGGGTGCTGCTGATCGCCGTGCTGAACGCGATACTCGGCGTCGCCCTCGGCCTATTGTGCAGCGCCTTCGCGCGCACCGAGTTCCAGGCGGTGCAGTTCATGCCGGTGGTCGTGGTGCCCCAGCTCTTCCTGTGCGGTCTGCTCGTTCCGCGAGATCAGCTCCCCACCTGGCTCGAGTGGATCAGCAACGCCCTCCCGCTGAGCTACGCGGTCGAGGCGCTGCAGCAGGTCGCCACCCATCCCGGGGCGACGGGGCTCATGTGGCGCGACCTGGCGGTGGTCGCCGCCTTCGCGCTCCTCGCACTGTCGCTGGGCGCCGCGACTCTGAGGCGTCGCACACCATGACCGGCCCCGCGACACGCGCGGACGCCACCCCGGGTCTGCGCACGGGACGACGCCCGGGCAACCCGGACACACGGTCACGAATCCTGGCGAGTGCACGGAAACTGTTTGCACAGAACGGCTTCGACAAAACCAGCGTGCGCTCCGTGGCCACCGGTGCCGGCGTCGACTCCGCCCTGATCCACCACTACTTCGGAACCAAACGAGATCTGTTCCTCGCCTCGGTCGACATTCCCGTGGATCCGACGCAGGTGATCGCTCCGGTGCTCGACATTCCGACGGGCGAGGTCGGTAGTCACCTCGCCCGGGCCGTCTTCTCCATCTGGGAGTCGCCGCACAAGCCCGCCGTGGTCGCGGCGTTCCGGTCCGCGATGGCGGGAAACGAACCCAATCTCATTCGCACGTTCCTCCTGGAGGTCGTGCTCCGAGACCTCGGACCGCGCGTCGACGAGCCACCGGGAACCGGGATGCTGCGCATGCAGCTGGTGGCATCCCAGATGGCCGGGGTTCTGGTGACGCGGTACATCCTCGAATTCGAGCCACTCGCGTCGCTGCCCGTCGACGACCTCGTCGCGATCGTCGGACCGACGTTGCAGCGCTACCTCACCGGAGCTCTGCCGGTGTGATCGGGCTCGCCCGAGTCCGGTGTGATCAGGCCTCGCCGGCAGCCCGGGCGAGCAGCGTCTCGTGCTCGTCCGCGCCGACGTCCCGGGCCTCGTCGATGAGGAGGACGGGAATCCCGTTCTCGATGGGATACGCCCGTCGCAGTCGAGGGTTGTAGAGCAGCTCGTCGCCGACCAACAGCAGAGGACCCTTGTCCTGTGGGCACGCGAGAATGCCGAGCAACGTCGGATCAATAACCACGGAAGTCCTCTCCAACCGTTCGGGTGAGCAGTGTCAGATTACCGCGCACCGGCAGGCACCCCGGCCGAGCCGTTCCGAAACTCCGCGGCCACCGCCTTGGTCAGTCGCTTGTACTGCTGCGATTCCGGATCGACGTACCACACACGGGTTCCCGGCTTGGGCAGTCCGGCCGCGCTCAGCGCCTCGGCGTTCGGACGGTACGAGGACCCCAGCGGGATGTCCTCCACCACCTGGAAGATGTCGGGTCGCAGCGCGGGAGGAAGCACCTCGAAGGCGTCGGAGATCTCCGCCAGCCTCGGCGCCCGCCCTTCGCGGAGGGTGAACGCGGCCACGGCCAGTGTCCGGCCGCCGACCTCCACCCCGTAGGCAACCGCGAGGTCGACGCGATCGACGGACACGAGCGCATCGACGATCGGCTGGGTGAACACGGCTCCCCTCGAAGTCGCGATGACGGTCTTCCTGTGGTCGACCAGCCAGAAGTCCCCGTCGGCGTCGCGACGGAAGAGGTTCTCCGTCGGAATCCAGGCGTCGCCCGCGGCAAAGATCCCCCGCATCGCGCCGCCGGACATCTCGGCGTGCACGCCCGCCCTGCCGAGGAGCAGACCGACCTCGTCGTCCTGGCATTCCCGGACGAACCCCTGCTCGTCCTCCAGCAGTCGCCCGGCGATCGGGTCGTAGGCCGCGAGCCGAACCTCCGCGCTCCCCGGGAGGGGGCGCCCCTTTGCCCCGACCTTCGCGCCTGCGACGTTCGCGAGAACCACGTCGCCCTCGGTGGACGCGTAGAACTCGAGGACCTTCGCCGGTGCGAACCGCTCCGTCGTGCGACGCCACAACCCCTGCGGCATTCCGGATCCGATGAAGAGCCGGACGGGGTGACTGCCGTCGAGCGCGAGGTTCTCGGCGTCGAGGATTTCTCGCATCATCGTCCACGTGTAGCTCACCACGGTCACCCCGTAGCGGTGGACTTCCTCGGCGAACCGCTCGGGATCGACTCCGCGTGAGAGCGCGATCCGGGAGCCACCTGCCACGGCACCACCGATCGCGGCCAGTAGGCTCGACGAATGATGCAGGGGTGCAAGGCAATACACGGTGTCGCCACGGTCCAGATCGGCGGCCGAGGCCGTTCCGAACGCCGACAGCGCCCACCGGTAGTTGGTGATCTGTTTCGTCTCCCAGTGGCCGTTGGACTCACTGCAGATGATGAATGCCAGTTCACGAGCGAGACCGGGATCGGGCCGGTACCAGCCCGGCAGTGTCACGGCGGCGGGGTCGATCTTCTCGAGGTCCACGACGTTCGCCGAGGGATCCACGTCGAGGTCGCGCTGGTCGCCACCGCCCAGAACCAGGACCTGCATCCCGGTCGCGATCGCCGCGTCGAGATTCTCCGGGTCGGTGACGATGCGTTCGACACCGTCGATGCGGATCGCGGTGTGGACCTCCCGGCCCGGGGGCAGCAAGACAGCCACGGCACCGAGACGGGACAGCGCCGCGATGGCGGCGAGCGCACTCGGGCGCGTCTGCATCACGACGCCGACGTGAGCGGCGGGACGGACACCGGCCTGGATCAGGCCGCGCACCACGTTGTCGATCCGCTGATTGACCGCCGCGTAGGTATGGACGCGATTGTCGAAGAGGAAGCACTCGCCGCCCGGCGCCTTCCGCCCCTGTTCGGCCAGCAACCGGCTGAGCGAGATCTGGGTGTGGGGCTGCATCTGACCGAGCCGTGCCAGCCGCGGCAGCGCCCGCGTGGCCTCGCCGGACAGCTCCACCGTTCCCCGCAGCGCCCCCGAAGCGAAATCACTGATCCCCTTGCCGACACCGACGCCGACCTCGGCGACCGACGCCACGGTGTGAATGATGCGGTCGCTGATGGAGACTCCGGATTCGCTGCCGAAATGTTCGTCGTAACGCATGAGCTCGATAGTGGTGGGCCGTGGGCCGAGACCCTCGTTCCACAGCACCCATTTCCCGGTCGTGGGCCACGTGTGGGTCGCCGCAGCCGAACCGACGACGAGGCCGAAATGTCCTGCCCGCAAAGTTGATTCGTACACATTCGCCCGTGGGGCGGCCCGGCGGATACCGCGGACAGCCAACGGCTGACCGATGTCGTCGACTTCCCCGACGAACGCGAGGATGGGGCAGGTCAACTCCGCGAGCGACACCACCTGATCCTTGATCACGAACCCGCCGGTCATCATGCGGTTGTGCACGATGAACTGCTTGAGCAACTCCGCAACAGCCGGACCGGACCACGCCACCCAGCCCTCGGTCGCGAGGAAGCGCCGCTGCTGCTCCCGCGGCAACAACGCTTCCCGGTCGTGCAACTGACGCAGGAAGTCGAGCCTCGACTTCAGCGTTTTTACGGGATCGAGGAGCTGAAAACCGGTGCGCGCCATCCACCCCGAGACCGCGAGCCGGTTGAAGACGTGGTCGGCGAGGAAGCCGGCAGCGTCGGTGGCGAACCCCGCAGGAATACCGAACGGCAACCCGGCGAGCGTGTCGACCGGACTGCCGAACGTCACGAGGCCGGCGATGTTGCGACTGCGGCGGTAGGCGGCGGCCTGGTAGGCGAACATGCCGCCCTGCGAGTATCCGGACAGGTAGACGTCACGACCGGTGTGCGCCCGCACCTGGTCGATGATCTCGCTGATCGCGACGATGTGGTCGGCGAGATTCCGATCCCACCCGCCCTCTTCGGAATCCGGCGATCCGAAGTCGACCACCCACGGGTCGATCCCCATCGAGTGCAGGATGCCGACTGCGCCCTGATCGCGGGTCACATCGTAGACGTCGGCCGACATCATCATCGGCGGGACCAGAACGATCGGGGGCCCGGCGTCGGCAGGGTCGGTGTCGGGGAAATACCTGCGGAGCCGATACATCGGTGCGCGTTCGACCACCTCGAACGGCGACGTGGTGAGGTCCGTCTCGAGTCCACCGAGGCGAACTACCTCCAACCCGTTCTGCGCCGTCGCCACCACGCGACGGATCGGGCCCATCACCGTTTCGGTATTCAGTCCCACGAACACTCTCCCAGACTCTCGAACTGTGACGCACGTCTCACTGCCGCCCGCCCTCACCCTACTGCGCTCGACGCGTCACACAGCCCCTAATCCGGGGCGTCCGACACGGGCGTCATCGACACCACTCACGCAGCGACTCGGACAGCTGACGGACCCCGCCCAACTGTTCGGCCACACGGATACCGGCTGTACCGCCGCGGGCGTTACGCGAGGCGATCGAGCCCTCGACGGTGAGCACCTCCCGCACGTCCGGAGTGAGCGCCGGATCGACCCCGGCGAGTTCGTCGTCGGTGAGATCCTCGAGTCCGACGGCCCGCGCCTCGGCAACGCGGACGCACGCCCCCGCCGCCTCGTGCGCGACCCGGAACGGGACGCCCTGACGAACGAGCCACTCGGCGATGTCGGTGGCCAGCGTGAAGCCCGCCGGTGCCAGTTCCGCCATTCGGTCCGTGTGGAATTCGAGAGTGGACACCAGTCCGGTGATCGCCGGGAGCAGCAACTCGAGCTGTGCCACCGAATCGAAGACCGGCTCCTTGTCCTCCTGCAGATCCCGGTTGTACGCGAGCGGCTGCGCCTTCAGGGTGGCCAGCAGACCGGTCAGGTTGCCGATCAGCCGCCCGGACTTGCCGCGGGTGAGCTCGGACACGTCCGGGTTCTTCTTCTGCGGCATGATCGACGAGCCGGTCGACCAGGCGTCGGCGAGCGTGATGTAGCCGAATTCCGGAGTGCTCCAGAGGATGACCTCCTCGGCCATCCGCGACAGGTCGACGCCGATCATCGCGAGCACGAACGCCGCCTCGGCCGCGAAGTCCCGCGACGACGTGGCGTCGATCGAGTTCTCGGCCGACGAATCGAAGGCGAGCTCCGCGGCGATCGCCTCGGGATCGAGTCCGAGTGACGATCCGGCCAGCGCTCCGGACCCGTACGGCGACACGGCCGCCCGCACGTCGAAGTCCCGCAGCCGCTGAACGTCGCGGAGCAACGGGTGCGTGTGTGCCAGCAGGTGGTGCGCGAGCAGCACCGGCTGCGCGGCCTGCAGGTGCGTCTTGCCCGGCATCACCGCGGAGGGGTGCGCCGCGGCCTGCGTCGCGAGTGCGTCGACGACGTCGAGGACACCCGCGGCCACGCGGCGGACGGCGTCCCGCAGCCACATCCGAAACAGCGTCGCCACCTGATCGTTGCGCGAACGCCCGGCGCGCAGGCGTCCCCCGACCTCGGGACCGACCCGATCGATCAGGCCTCGCTCGAGCGCCCCGTGCACGTCCTCGTCGGATTCGCTCGGGACGAACTCGCCGCTCGCGACGTCGGCCGCGAGCCTGCCGAGACCGTCGAGCATCGCCGCCAGGTCGTCGTCAGCCAGCAGGCCGGCCTTGTGCAGCACCCGGGCATGGGCCTGGGACGCGCGCACGTCGTACGGAGCCAGCACCCAGTCGAAGTGGGTGGACTTGCTCAGCGCCGCCATGGCGGCGGCCGGTCCGGACTCGAACCGGCCGCCCCAGAGGGCTCCTTCGTTGGTGCCGTGAGCACTCATACCTAGAGGCCCAGATCGCGCTTCGCCGCGACCTTCGAGGACAGTCCGTGGATCTGCACGAATCCCTTGGCGTAGGACTGGTCGAACGTGTCGCCCTCGTCGTAGGTGGCCAGGTTGAAGTCGTACAGGGACTGGTTGCTGCGGCGGCCGTTGACGATGATCGCACCGCCGTGCAGCACCAGCCGGATGTCGCCGGAGACGCGTTCCTGCGTCTTCTCGATGAACGTGTCCAGCGCGACCTTCAGCGGGGAGAACCAGAGGCCGTCGTACACCAGCTCGCTCCAGCGCTGTTCGGTCTGACGCTTGTAGCGGCCGAGCTCGCGTTCCTGCGTGACGTGCTCGAGTTCCTGGTGGGCGTTGATGAGGACCATGGCTCCCGGAGCCTCGTAGATCTCACGGCTCTTGATGCCGACGAGACGGTCCTCGACGACGTCGAGGCGCCCGACGCCCTGAGCGCCGGCGCGGCGGTTGAGCTCCTGGATCGCTTCGAGGACGCTGACCGGCTTGCCGTCGATCGCGACGGGGCGGCCGGCCTCGAAGCTGATGATCAGCTCGTCCGGGGCCTGCCAGTTGACGGTCGGATCCTGCGTGTAGTCGTAGACGTCCTTGGTCGGCGCGTTCCACAGGTCCTCGAGGAACCCGGTCTCGACGGCGCGGCCCCACACGTTCTGGTCGATCGAGAACGGCGACTTCTTGGAGACGTTGATCGGGATCTCGTTCTCCTCGGCGAACGCGATCGCCTTCTCACGGGTCCACGCGTAGTCGCGGACCGGTGCGATCACGTCGAGGTCGGGAGCGAGCGATCCGAAGCCGACCTCGAACCGGACCTGGTCGTTGCCCTTGCCGGTGCAGCCGTGCGCGACCGTGGTGCCGCCGTGGGCGCGCGCCGCCTCGACGAGGTGCTTGACGATCAGCGGGCGGCTGATGGCCGACACGAGCGGGTAGCGGTCCATGTAGAGGGCGTTGGCCTGGATGGTCGGCAGGCAGTATTCGTCGGCGAACTCGTCGCGCGCATCCACCACGACCGACTCGACCGCACCGCAGTCGAGTGCACGCTGACGCACGACCTCCATGTCCTCGCCGCCCTGGCCGAGATCGATGGCGACAGCAACAACTTCCTTGCCCGTCTCCTTGCCGATCCAGCTGATGGCGACTGAGGTGTCCAGCCCGCCCGAGTAGGCGAGTACGACGCGATCGGCCATGGTCCTTGTGCTCCTTAGGTTGAAGATCTGTAGAGATGATTCAGTTGTCAGGCGAGGGATTCGATCTTGGCCGCGAGTTCCGCCCCGCTCAGCGGCTCGCGTGCCACCACGAGAATGGTGTCATCCCCCGCGATGGTTCCCACGACGTCAGGTAATGATGCCCGATCGAGTGCACTCGCCAGATAGTGCGCTGCCCCCGGGGGAGTTCGCAGCACCGCCATGTTGCCACTGGCATCGGTCGACACCAGTAACTCCCCCAGCAACCGCGACAGCCGGTCGGTTCCGCCGGAGACGCCGCGGACGGGATTTCCGTCCTCGGGCACCACATAGACCCCGGCCCCGCCGTCTGCGGCGCGAAGTTTCACGGCACCCAGTTCTTCGAGGTCTCGCGACAGCGTGGCCTGGGTGGCGTCGATGCCCTCGGCCGCGAGCAGCGCCGCGAGTTCGGTCTGGCTGCGGACAGGGTTGTTCGACAGGATCGCGACGATGCGCGCCTGCCGTCCCGCCCGAGTGGGTGCCGTCGCCGCGTTGGCGGCGCGCTGCGGCTGAGCCGCACCTGCACGCTGCGGGGGTGCCGCACTCACGGACGGTCCCCGGTTCGCTGCGCCAGCAGCCACACGAGCAGGGCCTTCTGCGCGTGAAGCCGGTTCTCCGCCTCGTCCCAGACGACGCTCTGCGGTCCGTCGAGAACCTCGTCGGTGATCTCCTCCCCGCGGTGGGCGGGCAGGCAGTGCAGGACCACCGCGTCGGCGTCGGCCTTCGCGAGGAGCGCCTCGTTGATCTGGAACGGGCGGAACGGACCGACCCGGTCGAGCCCGTCATTCTCCTGGCCCATCGACGTCCAGGTGTCGGTGACGAGTGCGTCCGCGCCGACGACCGCCGTCTGCGGGTCACCGCTGAGGGTGATGGTCGCGCCGGTCTCGCCCGCCCGCGCGCGGGCGGCCTCGACCACCCACGGCAGCGGTGCGAACCCCTCGGGGCTGGCGATGGTCACGTCGACGCCTGCGGTCACACCGCCCAGCATCAGCGAGTGCGCCATGTTGTTGGCGCCGTCGCCGAGGTAGGTGAGCTTCAGTCCCTTCAGCGAACCCTTCCGCTCCACGAGCGTCTGCAGGTCGGCCAGGACCTGGCACGGGTGGAACTCGTCGGACAGCGCGTTGACGATCGGGACGTCGGCGCCCGACGCCATCGCCTCGAGCCGCTTCTGCCCGAACGTGCGCCACACCACGGCGTCGACGTACCGCGACAGGACGCGGCCCGTGTCCTGCAGCGTCTCCTCACGGCCGAGCTGGGTGCTGCGCCCGTCGACGACGATCGCGTGACCGCCGAGCTGGGCGATGCCCATCTCGAACGAGAACCGGGTACGCGTCGAATTCTTCTCGAAGATCACGCCGACCCCGCGGGGGCCTTCGAGCGGGCGCTCCGCGAATGGGGCCTTCTTCAGCCTGGCGGCGAGCTCGAGGACCTCGGCCTGCTGTGCAGGGGTGAGGTCGTCGTCCCGGAGAAAGTGTTTGGCCACGGTCGTCACTGCTTTCCCGGCTGAGCGGCCGATTGCGCGTTGTCGAGAATCGCGGGCAGCGCCGCGACGAATCCTTCGGCCTGATCGTCCGTGAGGACCAGGGGCGGAGCCAGCCGGACGACGCCCGGTTGTGCGGCGTTGATCAGGTATCCGGCCTCACGCGCGGAGTTCTCCACCGCGGGGGCCACGTCCTGGGTCAGGACGATGCCGAGCAGCAGCCCGGCCCCGCGGACGTGGTCGATCAACGGATGTCCGAGACCTTCGATACCGGCCGACAGCGACTTGCCGAGCGTGTCGGCGCGGGAGATGAGGTCGTCTTCGGCGATCGTCCGCAGCACGGCGAGCGCCGCCGACGCGCAGACGGGGTTCCCGCCGAACGTCGTGCCGTGCTTGCCCGGCCCGAACAGGTCCGCGGCCGCGCCGGTCGCGATGCACGCGCCGATCGGCATCCCGCCACCGAGACCCTTCGCGAGGGTCATGACGTCGGGCACGATCCCGACCGCCTGGTGTGCGTAGAACCAGCCCGTGCGGCCGATCCCGGTCTGCACTTCGTCGAGCACGAGCAGGGCGCCGCGATCGGCGGTGATCTGCCGTGCGCCCGCGAGGTACCCCTCCGGCGGAACGACGACACCGCCTTCACCCATCATCGGCTCCAGGAACACGGCCGCGGTGTCGGCGTCGACGGCGCGGTCGAGTGCGTCGAGATCGCCGTACGGCACGTGCTCGACGCCCGGGGGCATCGGCTCGAACGGCGCGCGCTTGGCGGCCTGGCCGGTGAGCGCGAGAGCACCCATCGTGCGGCCGTGGAAGGAGTTCTCCGCGGCGATGATCTTCGATCGTCCCGTGGCCCGCGCGAGCTTGAACGCCGCCTCGTTGGCCTCCGTGCCGGAATTACACAGGAAGACACGTCCGGGGGCGCCCAGATGGGAGAGCAGCTTCTCGGCCAGTTCGATCGCCGGCTCGCTGGCGTACAGGTTCGACACGTGCCCGAGGATCGACAACTGCGTGGTGACGGCCTCGATGATCGCCGGGTGGGCGTGTCCGAGGATGTTGACGGCGATGCCGGCGAGGAAGTCGACGTACTCCTTGCCGTCGGCGTCGGTCAGCACCGCTCCCTGCCCGCGCGTGAGTGCCACCCGGGGGACGCCGTACGTGTTCATCAGAGCGCCGGACCAGCGCTGCTGGAGTTCCGGGGTTCCGGTCATGAGGCAACTCCCTCGGTAGGTGAAGTCGGGCCGGGCGTGACCATCGTGCCGATGCCCTCGCCGGTGAACAGTTCGAGCAGAACGGAATGGGCGACACGGCCGTCGATGACGTGCGCGGTGGGCACGCCGCCGCGGACCGCGCGCAGGCAGGCCTCCATCTTCGGCACCATGCCGGCGTCGAGGCTGGGCAGCAGTTGCGCGAGCGCGTCCACGTCGATCTCGGTGGCCAGCGAATCGCGGTCCGGCCAGTTCGTGTACAGCCCTTCGACATCCGTGAGGACCACGAGCTTCTCGGCGCCGATGGCCTCGGCGAGCGCTGCGGCGGCGGTGTCCGCGTTGATGTTGTGCACCACACCGTCCGAGTCGGGGGCGATGGTGGACACCACGGGAATTCGGCCCGCACGGATCAGATCGAGGACCGCCTCCGGGTTCACCGTCGTGACGTCGCCGACGAGACCGATGTCGGTCGGCGTGCCCTCGACCATCACGGTGCGCTTGGTGGCGGTGAACAGGTGCGCGTCCTCGCCGGAGATGCCGACGGCGTACGGTCCGTGCGCATTGATCAGTCCGACCAGTTCGCGGCCGACCTGACCGAACAGCACCATCCGGACGACGTCCATGACCTCGGGGGTGGTGACGCGGAAGCCGCCCTTGAATTCACCTGTCATGCCGAGCTTTCCGAGCATGGCATTGATCTGGGGGCCGCCGCCGTGCACGACGACCGGCTGAATTCCGACCGTCCGCAGGAACGCCATGTCGGCCGCGAACGCCGTCTTCAACGCGTCGTCGACCATGGCGTTGCCGCCGTACTTCACGACGACGACCTTGTCGCGGAACTGCTGCAGCCACGGCAGCGCCTCCGCCAGGACGTGCGCCTTCTGGTGATCGGTGATGCCGCTGAGTGCCTCGCTGGTCGCTGTCATGACGAATACGCCGAGTTCTCTTCGACATACGCGTGCGAGAGGTCGGTGGTCCGGATGGTCACCGCGTGTTCGCCGAGACCGAGGTCGATGTCGAGGGAGATGTCGATGTCGCTCAGGTCCACGTCCCGCGCACCCGGTGCGCCGACGCCGTCGATGCAGACGGGGGCGCCGTTGAACGACACCGAGATCTTGTCGGGGTCCAGTTCGATCGGCGCGATGCCGATTGCGGCGAGCACCCGGCCCCAGTTGGGGTCGGACCCGAACAGCGCCGTCTTGACGAGGCTGTCCCGCGCCACCGTCCGGGCGCCGATCAAGGCGTCGTCCTCGCTGACGGCGCCGCTGACCGTGACCCGCACCCGCTTGGTGACGCCCTCCGCGTCGGCCATCATCTGATCGGCCAGATCGTCGCAGACGGCCGTCACAGCCGCGTTCAGTTCTTCCTGGGTCGGTGTCACGTTGCTCGCACCGGACGCGAGCAGCAGCACCGTGTCGTTGGTCGACGTGGCGCCGTCGACGTCCAGCCGGTCGAACGTCACCCGGGTGGCCGCCCGCAGCGCGGCGTCGAGTTGTGCGGCGGTCGCGACGGCGTCGGTCGTCACCACGCACAGCATCGTCGCCAGCGCGGGGGCCAGCATGCCCGCGCCCTTCGCCATTCCGCCCACGTTCCACTTGTCCGCATGGTGCAGGGCGGCCTGCTTCGGCACCGTGTCGGTGGTCATGATCGCGTACGCGGCGTCGGTGCCACCCGAGATTCCCCCGGCGAGCTCGTGCACGGCCTCCGTGACACCGGCCAGGA
The DNA here is from genome assembly GCF_011603105.1 of Rhodococcus sp. A14. Classification (NCBI taxonomy): domain Bacteria; kingdom Bacillati; phylum Actinomycetota; class Actinomycetes; order Mycobacteriales; family Nocardiaceae; genus Rhodococcus; species Rhodococcus sp. A14. The sequence continues at coordinate 15,262 of NZ_JAAOQS010000041.1, forward strand.
CCTTGTCCATGGGCAGGCGGTCGCCGATCAGGCCGGTGGAACACACCGCGACCTCGACGGCGCCGGTCTCGGTTCCCCAGTTGCTCAGCGCGGACGCCACTTCCTCGGCCGTCTTGTGCGCGTCCTGGAACCCGCCTGCACCCGTGCACGCGTTGGCCCCACCGGAATTGAGCACGACGGCGCGCAGCCTGCCCGTGGTGAGCACCTGTTGCGACCACAGCACGGGGGCGGCCTTCACCTTGTTCGCGGTGAAGACGCCCGCCGCTGCAAGCTCGGGTCCCTCGTTGACGACGAGAGCCAGGTCGGCGTTGCCGCTCGCCTTGATACCCGCCTTGATCCCGGCTGCGCGGAAGCCTGCGGGCCCCGACACTCCCTGGGTTCGGACCAGGGTGCCGCCGGCGACCTCCCGGGTCGGATGCGGATCGATCGTGCTGTCACTGCTCACGGGGCAACTCCCACTGTCGAGAGACCGGCGGTCTCGGGTAGTCCAAGCGCAAGATTCATCGATTGCACCGCTCCCCCGGCGGTGCCCTTCGCAAGGTTGTCGATCACCGCGACCACGACGATCTGACCGGCGTCGGCGTCGACCGTCACCGCGATCTGGACCGCGTTCGATCCGACGACGGCACCGGTCTGTGGCAGCACGCCCCGGGGCAGCACGTGCACGAACGGCTCGTCCGCGTAAGCCTTTTCGTAGATCGCGCGCACCTCGTCCTCGGACGCGGTGGTGGCCGCGGTGCACGTGGCGAGGATGCCGCGCGGCATCGGCGCCAGCACGGGGGTGAACGACACGGTGACGCGCTCACCGGCGAGTTCGGAGAGGTTCTGGATGATCTCCGGGGTGTGGCGGTGCACGCCGCCCACACCGTAGGCACGAACCGAACCCATCACCTCGGAGCCGAGCAGATCGGCCTTGGGTGCGCGTCCCGCGCCGGAGGCGCCGGTGACGGCGACGATCGTGACCCGCGGTTCGACGACACCCGCCGCGACCGCCGGAGCCATCGCCAGGCTCGACACCGTCGGGAAGCACCCGGGGACGGCGATGCGGGTGGCGCCGACGAGTTTCTCGCGGGCACCCGGGAGTTCCGGAAGTCCGTACGGCCAGCTGCCCGCGTGCGGGCTCTTGTAGTACCGCTCCCAGTCCTCGGCGTTCGTCAGCCGGAAGTCGGCACCGCAGTCGATGATGACGGTGGACTCGGGCAGCGCCTTCGCGTACTGCGCCGAATTACCGTGCGGCAGACCGAGAAACACCACGTCGTGTCCGGCGAGCGTCTCGACGGTGGTGTCCTCGAGCACTCGGTCGGCGAGGGGAAGCAGGTGCGGATGGTGCGAGCCCAGAGTCGATCCGGCGTTGCCGCCGGCTGTGAGCGCGCCGATGACGAGCGAACCGTCCGCATACGACGGGTGCCCCAGCAGCAGACGCAGCACTTCGCCACCGGCGTATCCGCTCGCGCCGGCGACAGCAATCCTGATCGGTTTTCCCGCGTGCTCAGTCATACGATTGATTATGCATCATCATGCAAGCTAATACACACCGCGGTCTCTGGACGGGCCGCAATCCGTGGTCACTGCTTGCCGAGCGACCGCCGAATCTCGTCGAGCTTGGCCTTACCCGCCTTCTCCCGCTTCTCCCACGCCTCGTCCAGCGACTGCCCCGACGGGCTGTCGTGCGCGAGTTCGGAGGAGCCCATCGCCGTCCCGAACCGTCCCTCGATCCGCTCACGCACCCGGTCGAACGTCGGGACCCCACCCGGCGTGTAGTCCGGCTCGGGCACATCCGGTGCGATGTGGGGCACGACCTCCGCGGTCACCGGATCCTCGGCCGGAATCGCCGCACCCACGTCCACCGCCGCGAGGAGCGCACCGAGGCCCGGACGACCCGCGGCCACCGCACGCACCACCTGGAGGAACTCGGCGTCGGTCAACTGACTCGCCGCCGCCACGACGTCGCGCACTTCGGTCATCGCACCGCTCCTCACCGTCCCTGGCCCTCCACCCAGGCTACGGGTCAGCTGCGGAGTTCGGCACCCACGGCAGCGGACGCCGCAGCCACCGCGGCGTCGCGGGCGGCGCTCGCCTCGTCCTCGGTCAGGGTGCGGTCGACGCCGCGGAATCGCAGCGCGAACGCCAGCGACTTCCGGCCCTCCCCGACCTGCTCACCTTCGAACACGTCGAACAGCCGGATGTCCTCGAGCAGCTCCCCTCCGCCCGACCGCAGGGCCGCCTGGACCTCGGCGGCGGGTACCGCGGCGTCGACCACGACCGCCACGTCCTGAAGGACCGCGGGGAAGGGCGAGACCTTCGGCGCGGGCAGGTTCTCCACCAGCGGCAGGGCGTCCAGATCGATCTCCACGGCACTCGTCCGCGGGGGAAGTCCGGCGCGCTCGAGCACGGCGGGATGCAACTCGCCCGCGTGTCCGACGACGACACCGTTCACGAGCAGCTCCGCGCCGCGACCCGGGTGCCACGGCAGGTACTGCGTCGCGCGGAACTCCAGTTCGACACCGGCAGCGGCAGCTACCGTCCGGGCGGCGGCGAACGCGTCGGTGGCGTCGGCCGCTCGGCCCGCGCCCCACGGACCGCTCGGCTCACGCTGCCCCGTGAGCACCGCCGCCACGTGCACCGGCTGATCCGGCAACGACTGCAGCAGTGCCGTGATCTGCTCGTCGGTCGGGCGCCGGTCCACCGGCAGCGCCTCGACCGGCTTGGTGTCCGCACCGGGCAGCACGACCTGCGCGATGCCGAACAGCGACAGGTCGCGTTGACCGCGGGAGACGTTGCGGGCGAGGACCTCGAGAAGTCCGGGCAGCAACGTGGTGGGCAGTTCCGGCCGATCGGATTCGAGCGGGTTGAGCACCCTGCTGGTGTTCCTGCGCGGATCCTCGGGATCCAGCCCCCACGTGTCGAAGATCGCCGTGGGCAGGAAGACCGGAGGCAGGATCTCGACGTATCCCGAGAACGCCAGGGCCCGGCCGACGGCGCGCTTGCGGCGCTGCGCCGGAGTCAACCCACGACCCGCGGGGGCTGCGGGCAGCACCGACGGAATCTTCTCGAGTCCCTCGAGGCGCAGCACCTCCTCCACCAGGTCGGCGGGCTGCACCAGATCGGGCCGCCACGATGGCGGGCCGGCGACGAGCTGACCGTGTCCGCTGTCGCTGACCCCGACCTCCACGTTGCAGCCGATCTGCGTGAGCCGGCGTGCAGCGGTGCCGTTGGGGTAGTCGACACCCGCCACGCGGTCGGGGAGGTCGATGTCCATGTGGATGGGCTCGTGCGGGGTGACCTCACCGATGTCGGTGAGCGCCGGATCGACCCGCCCGCCGGCGATGTCGACGAGCAGCGCGGCCGCCCGGTCCAGTGCCGCCACGGGGATCTCGGGGTCGACCACACGCTCGAAACGCTTGCCGGCCTCACTCGACAGCTTGTGCCTGCGCGCGGTCTTGAACACCGCGAGCGGATCCCAGGTGGCCGCCTCGAGCAGGATGTCGGTGGTTTCCGAGCCGACCTCGGTGGACGCGCCACCCATGATCCCGGCCAGCGACAGGACGCCCGAATCGTCGGCGATCACGACGTCCTCGGGGTCGAGGACGCGCTCGGTCTCGTCGAGAGTGGTCAGTTTCTCCCCCGCCACCGCGCGGCGCACGACGAGTTCGCCGCTGATCTTCGCAGCATCGAACGCGTGCAACGGCTGGCCCAGTTCGAGCAGAACGTAGTTGGTGACATCGACGGCCGGCGAGATCGGGCGGACCCCCGACAGCAGCAACCGGCGCTGCAGCCACCACGGGCTGACCGCCTTCGGATCGATACCCGTCACCCGGCGGGCCGCGAAACGCGTCGCCTTCGACTCCGGCTCGACGCGGATCGGCCACGCCTCCCCCTCCGCCGGGTACGGCGCCACCGACGCCGGGTCGGCGAAGTCGAGGTCGAACCCGCACGCCAGTTCACGGGTGAGCCCGCGGACGGAGAAGCAGTAGCCGCGGTCCGGGGTGATGTTGAGTTCGATGACCGTGTCGTGCAGGCCCATCAACTCGTTGGCGTCCGCGCCGGGGAGCGCGGTGCCCGGCTCGAGGACGAGGATGCCCGAGTGGTCCTTGCCGATGCCGAGTTCGGCCACCGAGCAGATCATCCCGTCGGAGACCTGCCCATACGTCTTGCGGGACGCGATGGCGAAACCGCCGGGAAGGACTGCGCCGGGGAGTGCGACCACCACGAGGTCGCCTACGTCGAAGTTCCGGGCGCCGCACACGATGCCCTGCGGCTCGGCCGCCCCCACATCGACCTTGCAGAAGCGGATCGGCTTCTTGAACTCGGTGAGCTCGGTGATCTCGAGAACCTTGCCGACCACGAGGGGGCCGTCGACGGGCTCGAGCCGGTCGACTTCCTCGACCTCGAGCCCGACCCGGACGAAACCTGCGTCGAGTTCCTCGGCGGTGACGTCCCAGTCCGGGGTGGCACGCTGCAGGATCTCGGTCAGCCAGGATTGCGCTACTCGCACGTCTGCTCAGCTCTCTCGTTCGTGAAAATGTCGTGACTGTGGTGGACAGGATCCGGGTGACGCGGGGTCAGCCCTGGACACCGAAGGGCAGTGTGAATCGCACGTCGCCCTCGACGATGTCGCGCATGTCCGGGATCCCGTTCCGGAACTGGAGTGTGCGCTCGAGCCCCATGCCGAACGCGAACCCGGTGTACACGTCGGGGTCGATTCCGGAAGCGCGCAGCACATTCGGGTTGACCATTCCGCAGCCGCCCCACTCGACCCAGCCTGCGCCGCCCTTCTTGTTCGGGAACCAGACGTCCACCTCGGCGGACGGTTCCGTGAACGGGAAGTAGTTCGGGCGCATCCGGGTGCGGGTCTCGGGACCGAACAGTGCGCGGGCGAACGCGTCGAGTGTCCCGCGCAGGTGGGCCATGGTGAGGCCCTTGTCGACGGCGAGTCCCTCCACCTGAGAGAAGACCGGGGTGTGGGTCGCGTCGAGTTCGTCGGTGCGGAACGTCCGCCCCGGGCACACCACGTAGATCGGCACCTCGCGCGAGAGCATCGTGCGCACCTGTACCGGCGACGTGTGCGTGCGGAGCACCTGGCGCGAGCCCTCCGGTGCGATGTGGAACGTGTCCTGCATCGTCCGCGCGGGGTGATCGGGCAGGAAGTTGAGGGCATCGAAGTTGAAGTGCTCGGTCTCCACCTCCGGGCCCTCGGCGACCTCCCAGCCCATCGCCACGAACACGTCCTCGACCTGCTCGGAGATGATGCTGATCGGGTGGCGGGCGCCTACCGGCTGACGCTGCGACGGCAGGGTCACGTCGATGGCCTCGGCCACGAGGACGGCCGCGTCACGCTCGGCGAGCAGGACGGCGCGGCGCTCGTCGAACGCCGCACTGATCCGGGTGCGGGCGACGTTCACGCGCTTGCCTGCGTCGGCCTTCTCCTTGCCCGGGAGGGCTCCGAGTCCGCGGCGGGCGAGGGCGATCGGCGACTTGTCACCCATGTGCTCGACCTTGGCCTTCGCCAGGTCGTCGAGATCCGCCGCCGACGCGAACGCCTTCTCGGCGCTCTCCGCCGCCGCAGTCAGAGCGTCTTCGGTGAGCGCACTCGCATCGACCGCGCCGCCTTCGACCCCCGTGGAGGCAGCGCCCTCTTTTTTAGCCACGACCGGTGCCACTCCTTAAGTTCTTTCAGTCAACACTCTCGACGAAACCGAAACAGCTCGCCGTCAAATCCTATGCGATCCGATTCTCGCCGTTTCAGCTGTCGGTTCGCTTGCGGTTCTGGACCCGCGCGCTCGAATACAGGCAGATCGACGCCGCCGTCGCCAGGTTGAGGCTCTCGGCTCGACCGTGGATCGGAATCCGGACACGATGATCGGCTCGCGCCGAGGTGGCTGCGTCGAGGCCGTGGGCCTCGTTGCCGAACAGCCACGCCGTGGGGCGGGCCAGCAGTTCGTCGGCATCGTCCAGATCGACTTCGCCGTCGGCCGCCGTGGCGAGCAGTTGAATTCCCGCCGCGCTGATGCTGTCGAGGACCGCAGCGGTGTCCCGTTCACGCACGACGGGAAGGTGGAAGAGGCTTCCGGCGGACGCCCGGACACATTTGCCGTTGTGCGGGTCGACGCTGTCGCCCGCGAGAATCGCCGCGTCCGCGCCCACCGCGTCCGCGACCCGGATGACGGTGCCCGCGTTACCGGGCTCCGCGACCGCGACCGGAACCGCGAGCAGACGAGTTCCGGGGCCTATCGCCTCCGCCAGCGGAACGTCGAGGAGATCGCACACCGCGACGAGACCCGGCGGGGTCACCGTGTCGCTGAGAGCTCGGACCGCCCGGTCCGTCACCAGCGACGTACGGACGCCCGCCGTGTGTGCCCGGTCGATCAGCCGCGAGTACCGCTGCTCCGCGTCCTCGGTGTAGAAGAGGTCGTGTACGGGGCGGGTGTCGAGTGCCTCGCCGACGGAGTTCTCGCCCTCCACCAGGAAGCGCCCGACCTTGCGGCGTTCCGCGGTGCGCAGCAGCTTGACAGCAGAAACGACCCGTGGGGTGCGCTCGGTGAGCGGGTCCACGGGTCGTTTCCGAGGCTCTGAAGGCCGGGGTGCTGCGAGACTCAGGCTGCTTCTCCGGCCGGAGCGTTCACGTCGGCCGGGAGCGCCGCCTTGGCGAGGGCCACGAGGCCGGCGAATGCCGCCGCGTCGGAAACGGCCAGCTCGGCGAGGTTCTTGCGGTCGACCTCGATCTCGGCCAGACGCAGACCCTGGATCAGGCGGTTGTACGTGATGTCGTTCGCCCGTGCAGCAGCGTTGATACGCGTGATCCACAGCTTGCGGAAGTCGCCCTTGCGCGCGCGGCGGTCACGGTAGGCGTAGGTCAGCGAGTGGAGCTGCTGTTCCTTCGCCTTGCGGTACAGGCGCGAGCGCTGTCCGCGGTAGCCGCTGGAGGCTTCGAGAATCGAACGACGCTTCTTCTGGGCGTTTACCGCCCTCTTTACGCGTGCCACTGAAAAATCCTGTCAATCTTGGGGCGGTGAGCTGCCCCGGGTGGTCAGTAAAAGGGTGTCGACTCAGATGTCGAGCAGGCGCTTGATGCGAGGAGTGTCAGCCTTGCTGACGACAGCCACGCCATCGAGGCGACGGGTCACCTTCGAGGCCTTGTGCTCGAGCAGGTGGCGGCGACCGGCCTTCTGGCGCAGGATCTTTCCGCTGCCGGACACCTTGAATCGCTTCGCGGTGCCGCTGTGGGTCTTCGACTTGGGCATGGAGTCCTCAGTTCTCTGTATCCGGACCGTGATCCGGGTCGTGCTGGTGTAGTCGGACTAGCTGGTCGGCGCTTCGCCGGGCGCACTGTCGCCCGCCTGCTCCGCAGGTGCCGCAGGAGCCTGTGCCGGCGCGGCCGGCGCGGGAGTTGCCCGCTGCGCCGGCGGCGCAGCGGCGCTTTCCTGCGCCTTCACACGGGTCTTCGCGCCCTTGTGCGGAGCGAGCACCATCGTCATGTTTCGACCGTCCTGCTTGGCGGACGTCTCCACGAACCCGAGATCCGCCACGTCTGCACCGAGACGCTGCAGCAGCCGGAATCCGAGCTCCGGACGCGACTGCTCACGTCCGCGGAACATGATCGTGACCTTGACCTTGGATCCGGCTTCGAGGAAGCGCACGACGTTGCGCTTCTTCGTCTCGTAGTCGTGATCGTCGATCTTGGGGCGGAGCTTCTGCTCCTTGATGACCGTGAGCTGCTGGTTCTTGCGCGACTCACGCGCCTTCTGCGCGGCCTCGTACTTGAACTTGCCGTAGTCCATGATCTTGCAGACCGGCGGGCGAGCGTCGGGGGCCACCTCGACCAGGTCGAGATCGGCCTCGAGGGCCAAGCGGAGTGCATCTTCAACACGCACGATGCCAACCTGTTCACCTCCGGGTCCGACGAGGCGGACCTCGGGAACTCGGATGCGATCGTTGATGCGGGTCTCAGTGCTGATGGGGCCTCCTAGGTTGAACGGTCTTGTCTCGAGACCGCCAGCAGCCCGTACGCCCGGATTCCCAACAAAAAAGCCCCGCTGCGGTGAATGACTCTCACCATGCGGGGCCCGATGTCGACCGGTCAGACGAACTCACGGCTCACGCCGATCCCTCGTCTCCTCACACTCGAGGAACTCGAACCGAGTAGCCTCGGACCGAGCGACCGGACCACTGAACTGCAGTTTTACCTGCCGCGCAGAGGTGGGAGTCGGACTCCACTTGCTGCCCCCGACAAATCCGAAGGCGGTCGTTGCGTCAAGAGTAACATTTGCGCACGTCGTGAGCTAATCGATACCGGGACGTTGCGCCGGCGGACGCTGGTGGAATCCTCTAAGGCATGACGGACAACATCGATGACACCCCGAACGACGGCACCCTGACCGGCGGTGACCAGAATACCGACGTCCGGGAACTGGCCGACGTTCCCTCGGTCGAGGTCATCAGCCGCGCCGCGGTCATGCTCATGAGTTCGGCAGCCGAGAAACTGGGCCTCTCCGACGCCGACCCCGACTCCAGCCCCCACCGCGACCTCGACGAGGCCCGGCGGGTCATCACCGCCCTCGCCGGCCTGGTGACCGCGTCCATCGAGTACCTCGGACCGCACGCGGGACCGATCCGGGAAGGCCTCCAGGCGCTGCAGCGCGCGTTTCGCGAAGCGTCGTCGCACCCGGACGAGCCGGGCAAGGGTCCAGGCGAGAAGTACACCGGCCCCGTGTACTGACATGGCGAGCCGCAACAAGACCGCGCGGACGCCCGCCGGCGTCGACGAGTTCCTCGCCACGATCGCCGACCCGGTCAAGTGCGCCGACAGCGCACGACTGGTGGAACTGCTCACCGCCGCGAGCGGAGAGCCCGCCGCGATGTGGGGCACGAGCATCGTCGGGTTCGGCTCCCGCCACTACAGGTACGCCAGCGGACACGAGGGCGATACCGCACTGATCGGCTTCTCGCCCCGGGCCGCGGCACTCACCCTGTACCTCTCGCTCGACTTCACCGAGCACGAGGCCGAACTCGCCACCCTCGGCAAGCACACACTCGGCAAGGGCTGCCTCTACGTCAAGAAGCTCGCCGACGTCGACGAGTCGGTTCTCGTCTCGTTGCTGAACCGATCCGTGGCCGCCGCCCGCGCGCTCTGATCGGATCTCACCGTTCGAACACGCTGCGCGCGTCGGCCGGCGGTTCGCCGAAGAGGCTCGGATCGCGTGGGACGAACGACCGGCCGGTGAGGGTGGCGTCGGACACCCGATCCAGCCGGAACCACCGCACACCCGCGCGGCTCAGACACCACGCGACGAGGAACCACGATCCCCTCGTGTGAGCGAGAAGGTGCGGTTCGACGACGCGTTCGGTGCGCTCACCGTCCCGGTCCACATACCGGAGCGACACCATCAGCTCGCGCTGCACGCCGTCCTCGACGACGCGGCGGATGCGTGGTTCCGCGCTCGCCGTGTCGGCGTCTCGCCGGATCCACACCTTCGCGCCGAGTCGCTCCACTCGCTCCCTCGACTCGGCGTCCATCACGTCGAGCAGTTTGGCCAGCGCGGCCCGGCCGTCGGTCGCGAACGGCGCATCGCGAAACGCCGTGAGGGCCAACGCCACCGAGACCGCTTGAGCGGGAGTGAAATTCACCGGTGGCAACGTGCCGTTCCCGATGATCCCGTATCCCCCGCCCGGCCCGGCAGTGGCCCGGATCGGGGCGCCCGAGGATTGCAGCACGGCGATGTCCCGCTTGATCGTCCGGGTGGTCACCTCGAACTGCGCCGCCAACTGCTCCGCGGTCCGGCCCCGGTTCCCCGCGCGGCGCAGTTCTTCCGTCAGGGCGTGGAGGCGGGCTGGACGGTCCATGAGGGCAGTCTGCCGAACGACCGCGGCAAAGTCCCGATTCTCGCCGACCGATTCCGTTACGCGACTGTGACACATACGGTGACACGCAGTTGTCACCGTTACGGGTTCACTCTTGTCTCATGACCCAGACAAGCGAAGCACACGACAGCACAGGCACTCACATCATCCTGGCTCCCGGATTCTGGCTCGGCGCATGGGCTTGGGAGGCAGTGGCTTCCGACCTGGTCCGGCGAGGACACCACGTCACCGCGGTGACCTTGCCCGGACTCGACTCCGCGGACAGCGACCGTGCAGGCATCCGACTGGACGATCACATCTCCGCGATCGCGGATGCCGTCGCGGCCACACCGTCCTCGGAGCGGGTGGTGCTCGTGGCGCACAGCGGCGCGGGTCCGGTGGCCTACGCGGCGAGCGATCGGGTGCCCGACCGACTGGCCCGCATCGTCTACGTCGACTCGGGACCGCTGCAGACCGGCACCGCGCTCCGGGAGGATCTCGACGCTTCGGTCACCGAGATCCCGCTTCCGTCGTGGTCCGAACTCGAGGCCGAAGGCAGCAGCCTCGACGGGCTGGACGACGCCACGCTCGAGATATTTCGCAGCCGCGCAGTGCCCGAACCGGCAGGCCCGGCGAGGGACAGGCTCGAACTCGTCGACAGCAGCCGTCTGGATGTGCCGACCACGGTGATCTGCACGAGCTTTCCGTCGGAGGTCATCCAGCAGATGGCCGGCGCGGGTCATCCGATGGCCGCCGAACTCGCGCAGATCACGAAGGTCGACTACGTCGATCTGCCGACCGGCCACTGGCCGATGTGGTCGCGGCCCGCGGACCTCGCGACCGCGATCGACGCGGCCGCGAGGGACTGACCGAACTCAGCTGACTGCTGCGGCCTTCTTCGGCGCCCGCTTGCGCGGTGTCGCTGTGGCGGCCGCGGCAGTCTTCTTCGTCGAAGCGGGCTTCCGCGACGACGACTTGGCCGCCTTCGACTTCGCCGCAGCGGGAGGCGCCGGCACCTCGAGGACGTTTTCCAGGAACCGACCCGTGTAACTCTCCGGAACCTGCGCCACCTCCTCCGGGGTGCCCTGCGCGACGACGGTGCCGCCGCCGGACCCGCCCTCGGGCCCCATGTCGACCACCCAGTCGGAGGTCTTGATCACGTCGAGGTTGTGCTCGATCACGATCACCGTGTTGCCCTTGTCGACCAACCCGTTGACGACCCCGAGCAACTTGCGGATGTCCTCGAAGTGCAGACCGGTCGTGGGCTCGTCGAGGATGTACACCGTGCGGCCCGTCGACCGTTTCTGCAGCTCGGCGGCGAGCTTCACGCGCTGCGCCTCACCACCGGACAGCGTGGGTGCGGGCTGACCGAGCCGCACGTACCCGAGACCGACCTCGACCAGGGTCTTGAGGTAGCGGTGGATCGAGGTGATGGGCTCGAAGAACTCCGCGGCCTCCTCGATCGGCATGTCCAGCACCTCGGCGATGGTCTTGCCCTTGTAGTGGACCTCGAGGGTCTCGCGGTTGTACCGGGCGCCGTGACAGACCTCGCACGGCACGTACACGTCGGGAAGGAAGTTCATCTCGATCTTCAACGTGCCGTCGCCGGAGCAGGCCTCGCACCGGCCGCCCTTGACGTTGAACGAGAACCGGCCCGGCTGGTAGCCGCGCACCTTCGACTCGGTGGTGGCGGCGAACAGGGTGCGGATCTTGTCGAACACCCCGGTGTAGGTGGCCGCGTTGGACCGCGGGGTGCGGCCGATCGGCGACTGGTCGACCTGCACGAGCTTGTCCAGCTGGTCGAGCCCGTTGATGCGGGTGTGCCTGCCCGGCACCTGGCGGGCGCCGTTGAGCTTGTTCGCCATCACCGTCGCGAGGATGTCGTTGACGAGCGTCGACTTACCGGACCCGGACACACCGGTGACCGACGTGAGCACGCCCAGCGGGAAGCTGACGTCGATGCCCCCGAGGTTGTGTTCGCGCGCACCGATGACCGTGACCTGCCGCTTGCGATCGACCGGCCGGCGGATGGCCGGAATCTCGATGTGACTGCGGCCCGACAGGTAGGCCCCGGTGAGGGATTCCTCGCAGTCGAGCAGTTCCTCGTACGGCCCGCTGTGGACGACCTTGCCTCCGTGTTCGCCGGCGAGCGGTCCGATGTCGACCACCCAGTCGGACGTGCGGATGGTGTCTTCGTCGTGCTCGACCACGATGAGCGTGTTCCCGAGGTCGCGCAGGCGCGTCAGGGTCTCGATGAGACGCCGGTTGTCGCGCTGATGCAGACCGATCGACGGTTCGTCGAGCACGTACAGGACGCCCACCAGGCCCGAGCCGATCTGAGTGGCGAGGCGGATACGCTGCGCCTCACCACCGGACAGGGTCCCGGCGGCGCGGGCGAGCGACAGGTATTCGAGGCCGACGTCGAGCAGGAAGCCGAGACGTGCCTGAACTTCCTTGAGCACCTGACCGGCGATGGCCTCCTCGCGACTGCCCAGCGTGAGGCTGTTCAGGAAGTCGGCGCAATCGGAGATCGACAATTCACAGACCTCGGCGATCGACTTCATGCCGAACTTCTCGTTCGCGATCGTGACCGACAGGATCTCGGGGCGCAGACGCGCGCCGCCACATGCGGGACAGGGGGTGTCTCGCATGTAGCCGTCGTAGCGTTCCTTCATCTGGTCCGACTCGGTCTGCTCGAGGCGGCGGTGCAGGAAGGGCATGACGCCCTCGAACTCGGCGTAGTAGGAACGGGTACGCCCGTACCGGTTCTTGTACCGGACGTGGACCTGCTCCTCACTGCCCTCGAGGATCGCCCGGCGTGCCTTCGCGGGCAGCTTGTTCCACGGCGTCTTCATATCGAAGCCGAGAATGTCGCCGAGCCCGGACAGCAGGCGGCCGAAGTATTCGGAACTCTGCCCCATCGACCACGGCGCGATGGCTCCGTCCTCGAGGGACAGCTCGGGGTCGGGGACCACGAGGTCGGGGTCGACCTCCTTGCGAATTCCGAGACCCGTGCACTCGGGGCAGGCGCCGTACGGGGAGTTGAACGAGAACGACCGGGGTTCGAGGTCGTCGATGGAGAGAGCGTGGCCGTTCGGGCACGCCAGCTTCTCCGAGAATCGGCGTTCCCGGTCCGCGGCGTCCTCTTCGCGGTCGACGAAGTCGAGGACGACGATGCCCTCCGCCAACCGCAGCGCGGTCTCGACGGAGTCGGTGAGCCGCTGCTTGGAGCCGGCCTTGACAGTGAGGCGGTCGACGACGACCTCGATGTCGTGCTTCTCCTGCTTCTTGAGCTTCGGCGGATCGGAGAGCGGATGCACCACGCCGTCGACCCGCACACGCGAGTAGCCCTGCATGTTGAGCTGGTCGAACAGGTCGACGAATTCACCCTTGCGGGTACGCACGACGGGAGCGAGCACCTGGAACCGGGTGCCTTCCTCCATGTCGAGGACCTGGTCGACGATCTGCTGCGGCGTCTGCCGCGCGATCTGCTCGCCACACACCGGGCAATGGGCGGTGCCCGCCCGGGCGTACAGCAGACGGAGATAGTCGTAGACCTCCGTGATGGTGCCGACCGTCGACCGCGGGTTGCGGTTGGTCGACTTCTGGTCGATGGACACCGCAGGCGACAGACCTTCGATGAAGTCGACGTCGGGCTTGTCCATCTGACCGAGGAACTGGCGCGCGTACGCCGACAGCGACTCGACATAGCGTCGCTGGCCCTCGGCGAAGATCGTGTCGAACGCCAGACTCGACTTGCCCGAGCCCGACAGCCCGGTGAACACGATCAGGCTGTCGCGGGGCAGATCGAGATCGACCCCTCGCAGATTGTGCTCACGGGCACCCCGCACGATAAGGCGATCCGCCACTCCAAGTCCCTTCATTGTTCGACAGCCGAGGACGCGCATGAACGCTGGGCCCTCTGGCCGTGCCATGGTAAGCCGGGGCACCGACACGTTCTGTGGGACGGATGGCCGCCCTGCCACTCACCTGCCTGTATTCGACGGTAGCCTCCCCATCATGACCGAGCAGCCCATGGTGATAGAAGACTCGTACACCGGCCACGTCTCCCCCGGTTCGGCGCCACAGCGCCGCACGGTTCCGGGAGCCACGATCACGAAGATGTCCGTCGGCCCCATGAACAACAACGTGTACCTGGTCGTCTGTTCCACAACCGGAAAATCCGTCCTCATCGACGCCGCCAACGAGGCGGACCGTGTCAACCAGTTAATCGGCGAACACGCTCCGTCCCTCGAGCTGATCGTCACCACGCACCAGCACGGCGACCACTGGCTGGCGCTCGAGGACGTCGCGGCCGCCACCCGCGTGGACACCGCCGCGCATCCACTCGACGCCGACGCACTGCCCGTCCGGCCCGACCGTCTCCTGGAAGACGGTGACACGGTCACCGTCGGCGACGTCACCCTCGACGTGATCCATCTCGCCGGCCACACCCCCGGTTCCGTCGCGCTCGCGCTCACCGAGGCCGGCGGCGGACGCACCCACCTCTTCACCGGTGACTCCCTCTTCCCCGGCGGCGTGGGCAAGACCGCCGACGCCGGCAAGTTCGCATCACTGCTCTCCGACGTCGAAACCAAGCTCTTCGACCGCTACGGCGACGACACGGTCGTCTACCCCGGCCACGGGGACGACACCACCCTCGGCACCGAACGCCCCCACCTCGGGGAGTGGCGCGCGCGCGGCTGGTGACCGCATCCGATCGCCGATTGCGCACCGGACGGTCCACGATTGGCGATCGGCCTCCCTGGGTACTGGTGAATGGGCAGCCCGTCGGTTCGGCAACATCGTCGTACGCCGACGACTGCCCTGAACTCTCGTTAGTGTGAGACGGGAGAACTCGAGATTGGGAGGCCAGGAATGCTTGTCCGTCGTATCGCTCGCCCACTGCTGTCCGCAGTCTTCATCAGCGGAGGGATCGATGCACTTCGAAATCCGGCGCAGAGAGCACAGGCCGCCGCACCACTGATCGACAAGTCCACCGAAACGCTTCCCGAGTCCGTCACGCAGAAGATCCCGTCCGACCCGGAGACGTTGGTCAAGATCAACGCCGCCGTGCAGATCGGCGGCGGAGTGCTTCTCGCCACCGGGAAGGCGCCGCGACTCGCATCGCTCGCACTGGCCGGCAGCCTGGTCCCCACTACCGTTGTGGGGCACGACTTCTGGAACGAGACCGACCCGGCGAAGAAGGCGGCGCAGCGCACTCAGTTCCTCAAGAACGTCAGCCTGCTCGGCGGACTGCTGATCGCCGCCGTCGACACCGAGGGCAAGCCGTCCCTCGGCTGGCGTGGCCGTCGCGCCGCCCGGCACGCACAGGAGGCCGTGGCCGCGGCTCTGCCGCTCGGATCGGGTCACGACCATCACGGTCCCGAGATCGGGGAAGCGTTGGCTGCGGCGTCGGAGCGCGCACGCATCCTGTCCGGTGAGGCCGCCGAGCGCGGGTCCGAAATCCTCGAGGTCGCGAAAGACCGTGGCGCCGAATTCGCGAAGGTAGCGGCGGATCGCGGCCCCGAGTGGGCGGACGTCGCGAAGGAACACGGCTCCGAATGGGCCGAGGTCGCGAAGGAACACGGCTCCGAATGGGCCGAGGTCGCCAAGGAGCGCGGCGCGGAACTCGTCGAACTGGCGAAGGAACGCGGAGCGGAACTCGTCGACGTCGCGAAGGAACGCGGCCCGGAGTGGGCCGAGGTCGCCCGCGAAAAGGGCGGCGAATGGGCCGGCACCGCCGCAGAACGCGGCGAGGTGCTGAGCAAGCGGGCCCGCAAGCAAGCCGAAGCCGCGCTCGAGAAGGCCCGAGCGAAGCGGGACGAACTGTCCCACTGACCCCCGAGTCGCGGCGCCGACCTGCGCCGGATAATCGATCTGATCGGCCCCGGAGACCGCCCCTGACCTGCAATGTCAGCGGGCGGCCTCCGGGGCCGACTAGACTGTCCAGGCACTTTTGCAGCCGATCCGGTTGCAGCCGAACCAGTCAAGGAGACCTCTTGCCCGACGAGGACACGTCACGCGACGAGCGCGAGCTCGAGCAGCAGTACGTGACGATGCTCTACACCCGACTGGACGGCCTTCGCCAATACGCGGCGAACCGGCTGAGCCGTGTACTGCTCGAAACCGGCGGGACCCCGCAGGCCCGCAGCGAGCGGGAGTCGTTCAACCAGCTCTACACCGAAGACCTCGCCAAGTACGACGCCGCCGAGAACGGGCTGTGCTTCGGGCGCATCGATCTCGACGGCGAGCACCGCTACATCGGCCGACTCGGAATCCTCGACGAGGAGAACGACTACGAGACGATGCTCCTCGATTGGCGTGCGCCCCTGGCCCGCCCGTTCTACCTCGCCACCCCCGCAGCCCCCGACGGCGTCTCCCGTCGACGGCACATCCGGACGCGAAGCCGCCGAGTGACGGCCGTCAACGACGAGTATCTGGATCTGGCGGCGGCGGAGGCCGCGGGCACGATCACCGGCTCGGACGGCGTCGCGGGTGAAAGTGCACTGCTCGCCGCGCTCAACGCGGCCCGCACCGGTCAGATGAACGACATCGTCGAGACCATCCAGGGTGAGCAGGACGCCATCATCCGGTCGGAGCACAAGAGTGTGCTGGTGGTCCAGGGAGGACCGGGAACCGGCAAGACCGCGGTCGCGCTGCACCGCGCCGCCTACCTGCTCTACACCTACCGGCAGCAGCTCGCGAAAGCCGGTGTCCTCATCATCGGCCCCAACGCCACGTTCCTCGACTACATCGGCCAGGTGCTGCCGTCGCTCGGCGAGACCGGTGTGCTGCTCTCGACCATCGGCGACCTCTACCCCGGTGTCCGCGCCACCGTCGAGGACAGCCTCGACGCCGGCGAGATCAAGGGCTCGCTCGACATGCTGGACGTGCTCAAGAAGGCGGTCCGGGATCGGCAGGAAGTGCCGTCGCGTCCCGTCGAGCTGACCTTCGACACCTACCGGATCACCCTCGACCGCAAAGTCGTCACCCGCGCTCGTGGCCGGGCGAGGTCGTCGCGGCGCCCGCACAACCTGGCCCGGCCCATCTTCGTCTCGTCGGTCATCGAGGCGCTCGCCCAGCAACTCGCGGACACACTGGGCGCCAACGTCGTCGACGGCGGGAACCTGCTGAGCCGGGACGACATCGCCGACATGCGGGACGAGATGCGTGAAGACCCGGAGATCATGACGGCGATCAGCGCGCTGTGGCCGGAACTGTCGCCGCAGCAGGTCCTCGCCGAGCTGTATGCGTCGCCGAAGCGACTGGCCGACGCCGCCCCGAATCTGACCGAAACGCAACGTGAGTCGTTGCGACGCCCCGTCATGCGCGGCTTCAGCGCCGCCGACGCGCCACTCCTCGACGAATTGGCTGAACTGCTCGGCGTCGACGACGCCGCCGAACGGGAACGCGCCCGCCGCCAGTGGCGAGCGCAGATCGCGGATGCCCAGGGCGCCCTGGACATCCTGACAGGTTCGGCGCCGCAGGATCTCGAGGACGAGCTGGACCCGGAAATTCTGATGGCGTACGACCTGATCGACGCCAGCCAGCTGGCCGAACGCCACGACGTGGGACAGCACCAGACCACCGCGGAGCGCGCAGCGGGCGACCGAACCTGGACCTACGGCCACGTCATCGTCGACGAGGCGCAGGAACTCTCGGAGATGGCCTGGCGAATGCTGATGCGGCGCATACCGAATCGTTGGATGACGCTCGTCGGCGACACGGCGCAGACCGGCGACCCGGCGGGAACGTCGTCGTGGCAACGGATCCTCGAGCCGTACGTGGCCGCGCGGTGGAAGCTCACGGAACTGACCGTCAACTACCGCACTCCGGCGGAGATCATGACGTCGGCACGGCGAGTTCTCGTCGAGATCGACGCCGAGCAGACCGTGCCGCGGTCGGTGCGCGAATCCGGTTTCGCACCATGGGCACTGCAGGTGTCCGAATCCGAACTCGCGGACACGGTGCGCACCTGCGTGTCTCAGGAATCGGGACCGGGCACGACTGTCGTGATCGGGGGCCACGACCTGGTCGCCGCACTGGCCGATCTGAAGTCGGACACCGTCAGCGTCCTGACGGTGCGGGACGTCAAGGGGTTGGAGTTCGACTCGGTGCTCATCGCCGAGCCACAGGACATTCTCGACGAGTCGCCGCGGGGAATGAACGACCTCTACGTCGCCCTGACCCGCGCGACGCAACGACTCGGTGTGGTGCACACGAAGGCGTTGCCCGCGGTGCTGTCCGAACTCGGTCCGGCCGAGGTCGGGATCCTGTCGTGACACCGGGCGGTCGCGGTCGGCTGATCGGGTGTGGGCTCGCCCTCACCACGATCGTGCTGACCGCGTGCTCGGAGGCCACCGCCTCCGGCCCGCCGCCGACGGCCCCGCCTGCGTCCACTACGTCCGCATCACACCTGGACTCGCGTGGCCTGCGCTACAAGGAGGCGCTGATCGAGTCCGGCATACCGGCGCTGCCCGACGACACGGTGATGGCGTTGGCCAACGGCATCTGCGGTCAACGGTCCGAGGGCACCGACGAGGCCACGATCCTCGCGCATCTGACCCCCATGGCGCAGTTCGCCTCGGCGACATCGGATATCGGCCTCACCACCGAACAGGTGGCGCAGGTCTATCTCGATGCCGCCGAGGCGAACTACTGTTGAGCCGTCTCCGGTCTCAGCGCACCGTGTGGACGATCAGGACGTCGGACGTCGACTTGCGTGCGGCATCCGAAGGAACGGACCCGAGGAGACGCCCGGTGAGGGTGTTGAGTCCGCGGTTGCCGATCACCAGAAGACCGGCCTCGACCTCGTCGACCAGGTTCAGCAGCGACTCGACCGGGGCACCGACGACAGCCCGCTCCACGACCTCCTTGGCGCCGGCCGCGTGGGCGCGCTCCTTCGCGGTGCGGAGGATGTCGTACGTCGGGGCGGAACCGGTGATCTGGTAGGCCTCGTCACCGAGCGCGTCGGCGGCCTGCCCGACGTCCTTCGGATCGGCCGGGTAGTACGCGCAGGCGATGATCAGTTTGGCACCGGCGTCCCCCGCGATGGCAGCAGCCTTCTCGACGGCCAGAAACGACGACTCGGAGCCATCGGTTCCGACGACAACGGTCCGGTAGGCGCTCATTCATTCCTCCATGTCTGCGGTGGTCAACTGGCCGGGGTCCGGACATACGTCATGCCTGGACCCAGCAGCCACTGCGCTGACCCTAGCCGTATCGGTGCCCGCATAGGTGCATTTGCAACACATGCCACAAGGGAGATCCCCAGTGCATGACGGATCCCATTCCGGATGCGCGCAGGCTGTGATCAGCGTCAGTGCGACGTGCCGACCTTGGGACCGAACACGCCGGCGGGGAACACCCCCGCCGCGACGATCGCGTCACGCCACGGGGTCGCGAGTTCGACGAGCCGGGCCGCCCCGTCCTCCCCCAGCGCGGCCCACGGGGCCAGCGCGAGATCGTCGGTGAGATCCTCGACCAGTTCCCGCAGTTCCTTACCGTTGGCGGTGAGTTCGCCCCGGGCGTCCAGGATCTCCCGGTCACGGAGACTGTCGCATGCCGAGTCCCACTGGTCCTGGGTCCAGGCGCGGCGCGTGATCGCGAACTTCTTCTGGAAGCCGAACCCGGTCGCGGTGTGCGTGATCAGCGATTCGAGTCCGCTCAGTCCCGCGGTCTGCAGGGCGGCGACGTGACCGTCGCCGCGGTACTCCCGCAGCAGTGTGAGGGCATGCCAGAAAGCGAGGTGCGGTGCGTCCGGCCACGCCACCTCCGCGTACCCCGCATACAGCGGCCTGCCCTCGACACCCGGGATCCCCCGCGCCGCGATCGACGCGAGTTCGGCGGCCTCGGCCATCTCCGGTGAACTCGTCACCGATTCGCCGAGAAGTCGCACGTACGCCTCCCCGACCGCCCGGTACCGCGCCTCGACGACTGCCCCGGGCGCGGTCAGACCCCAGGCACGCGGAATGACCGACTCGATCACGACGGGACTGAAGTTGAAGAAGGTCGCAGTGACAACGCCCGCACCGACCGCGCCCATCGGCGCGGAGCGGCCCGCGAAGTAGCCCATCCGACCCGGCTCGAGACCTGCCTCGACCAGACGATCCTCGACCTCGGGAACGAAGTAGCTGAGGGAATGAAGCAGCTCCAATGACCGGGCGGTACGACCTGCGCTGTGTGCATCCATGCTTCAGACCGTACTGCCTCGGCGCCGTCGCTATTTCAGGCCCGCAGCGTCCATGCCGCGCAGTTCCTTCTTCAGGTCGGCGATCTCGTCGCGCAGTCGTCCGGCGAGTTCGAACTGCAGATCACGGGCGGCGTTCATCATCTGATCGGTCAATTCCTTGACCAGGTCCGCCAACTCCGCCCTGGGCATCGACTTCGTGTCGCGTCCCTCGTACACCCCGGCGCTGACCGAGCGCCCGGCCTCGCCCTGCGCGCGGCGCCCGCGGGTGGCGTTGCGTCCGGAACCGCCGACGTCGACTCCGCTGGCCGTGTCCTCGGCTTCCTCGTAGACTTGGTCGAGGATGTCTGCGATCTTCTTCCGCAGCGGCTGCGGATCGACGCCCATCTTCTCGTTGTAGGCGATCTGCTTCTCCCGCCGACGCTCGGTCTCCTCGATCGCGTGCTGCATCGAGTCGGTGATCTTGTCGGCGTACATGTGGACCTGGCCGGAGACGTTACGAGCCGCACGGCCGATCGTCTGGATGAGGCTGGTCGAACTCCGCAGGAACCCCTCCTTGTCGGCGTCGAGGATGGCAACCAACGACACCTCGGGAAGGTCGAGGCCCTCACGCAGCAGGTTGATACCCACCAGAACGTCGTACTCCCCCAGCCGGAGCTGCCGGAGCAGCTCGACCCGGCGCAGGGTGTCGATGTCCGAGTGCAGGTACCGCACCCGGATACCGAGCTCGAGGAGATAGTCGGTGAGGTCTTCCGCCATCTTCTTCGTCAACGTGGTGACGAGGACGCGCTCGTCCCGGTCCGCGCGTTCGCGGATCTCGTGCACGAGGTCGTCGATCTGCCCCTTGGTCGGTTTGACGACGACCTGGGGGTCGACGAGACCGGTGGGGCGGATGACCTGCTCGACGAACTCCCCGCCGGCCTGCCCCAGCTCGTACTTGCCGGGCGTGGCCGACAGATACACCGTCTGCCCGATGCGCTGGGTGAACTCCTCCCACGTCAGCGGGCGGTTGTCGGTGGCGGACGGCAACCGGAACCCGAACTCGACGAGGTTCCGCTTGCGCGACATGTCGCCCTCGTACATCGCGCCGATCTGCGGGACCGTCACGTGGGACTCGTCGATGACGAGCAGGAAGTCCTCCGGGAAGTAGTCGATGAGCGTCGCGGGCGCCGTGCCCGGCCCGCGACCGTCGATGTGACGCGAGTAGTTCTCGATGCCGGAACAGAACCCGACCTGCTTGATCATCTCGAGGTCGTACTGGGTGCGCATCCGGAGACGCTGCGCCTCGAGCAGCTTGCCCTTGTTCTCGAGGTCGGCGAGCCGTTCCTCGAGTTCGGCTTCGATGTCCTTGACGGCGCGTTCCATCCGCTCGGGACCCGCGACGTAGTGCGTGGCCGGGAAGATGCGCACCGAGTCGACCTTCCGCACCACGTCCCCGGTGAGGGGGTGCAGGTAGTACAGCGCTTCGATCTCGTCACCGAAGAACTCGATCCGGACCGCCAGCTCCTCGTACGAGGGAATGATCTCGACGGTGTCGCCGCGCACCCGGAAGGAGCCACGGGTGAACGCCAGATCGTTGCGGGTGTACTGCACGTCGACCAGCAGCCGCAGCAGAGCGTCGCGCGGAACCTCCACACCGACCTCGAGCTGCACCGACCGGTCGAGGTACGACTGCGGGGTGCCGAGGCCGTAGATGCACGACACGGACGCCACCACGACCACGTCCCGTCGCGAGAGCAGGCTCGACGTCGCGGAGTGGCGCAGTCGCTCGACGTCGTCGTTGATCGACGAGTCCTTCTCGATGTAGGTGTCGGTCTGCGCGATGTACGCCTCGGGCTGGTAGTAGTCGTAGTACGAGACGAAGTACTCCACCGAGTTGTTGGGCAGCATGTCGCGCAGCTCGTTGGCCAACTGTGCGGCGAGCGTCTTGTTGGGCGCCATCACCAGGGTGGGCCGCTGCACCTTCTCGATCAGCCACGCCGTGGTCGCGGACTTACCCGTACCGGTGGCGCCGAGCAGGACCACGTCCTTCTCGCCGGCGTTGATGCGGCGTTCCAGATCGGCGATCGCGGTGGGCTGGTCGCCGGCCGGCTTGTGGTCGCTGACGACCTCGAACCGCGCTTCCGACCGCTCGATGTCCCCGATGGGACGGAACTCGGAATGTGCCACGACGGGGTGCTCGGATGCAAACGCCATGCAACCAGGGTAGGCGCAGGTACCGACAAACTCCCCGACGATCTCGGTCAGCTGAAAAACCCGGTAGGTTCCCCACCATGGCAGGCGCGAGTCACGACATCCACCCACCGAAGGTCGAATACTTCGACCTGAGAGATCACACCAACACCGACCCCAAGGGTTTCGTCCGCCACGTCGATCACTACCGGGTCGAACCGTGGGGGCTGTACATGGCGCGCACCTCCGACCACCGGCAGTTCCACTACCTGGAGTCGTGGCTGCTCCCCGACCTCGGTCTGCGCGCGTCGGTCTTCCACTACCACCCCTACCACCAGCGCGATCAGGACCACTATGTCGACATCGGCACCTTCATCCGCGGTGACGACGTGTGGAAGTCGGAGGACCACTACCTGGATCTGGTCGTCCGCACCGGCCGCGACACCGAACTCCTCGACGTCGACGAGCTGATCGAGGCGCACAGCACCGGCCTGCTCGACACCGCGACGGTCGAGCAGGCGATCCTCACCGCCACCACGGCGATCGACGGCATCGCCGCGCACGGCCACGACCTCGGCCGCTGGCTGGCCTCGATCGGAATGCCGATCGACTGGCGGTGACCTACGCGCTCCAGCCGGTCCGCTCGGCCCATTCCCACGCCCGGTGATAGGCGCGGTCGAACCACGGGGACTTCGCGTCCACATAGGCGGTGATCGCGTCCCGGTAGTCCGTGTGACCGGCCGCCTTCTCCGCCGCACCTTCCTTGACCGCGAGGTACTCGGTCCGGGCGTCGGCGTCGGCGCGGAGCCAATCGCGGAACACGAGCGCGAACTGCTGTCCGGGCCATCCGTCGACACGAATGTGGATGTTGACGGGCCGTCCCGGATCCGCGCCGCCGTGGATCCGCTTGCCCCACAGCGCCGGGTCCGTCTCTCCGCCCTGGTACGAGGGCTTCGGGTCGTCGGCGGTGATGTGCTCGATGCGAGGGAAACCGGCGTCGGCGAGAGATTCTGCGAGGTCGTCGGCCGTCTCGAGGTTCGCGACGGTCACCTGGACGTCGATGACGTCCTTGGCGGGCAATCCTTCGACGGCCGTCGACCCGATGTGGTCGATCCGGACGGCGCGGTCACCGCACACCAGTGTCAATCGAGCGATCAACCGATCCGCCTGCGCGGGCCACTGCGGATTCGGCGGGGCGAGTTCGGGCCGGACACGGACGACGGACCGTGTGCGGATGTTGGACTCGAAGGGCACGAGTCGCTCCGACCACAGTGCCCGGATCTCCGGCTCGAGCGCGCCCGGGGCGCCGCTGTTGTCGAGCCAGACGTCGGCCGCCGCCCGCCGCTGATCGTCGTCCGCCTGAGCTGCGATCCGCGCCCGCGCATCGTTCTCGGGCATCCCCCGCGATCCGACGAGCCGCCGCACCCGCTCCTCGGCATCGACGAATACGACGACGACCAGGTGGAACGCGGCGCCCATTCCGCCCTCGACCAGCAGTGGAATGTCCTGAACGAGGATCGCGTCTTTTGGCGCCGATTCGATCGTCTCGGTGGTGCGCGCCCCGACGAGCGGGTGGACGATCGAATTCAGCGCCAGCCGTGATTCGTCGTCGGCAAAGGCACGCGCTGCCAGGGCGGGCCGGTCGAGTGCGCCGTCCTCCGTCAGGATCTCCTCACCGAACCGGTCGACGAGGGCAGCGAGGCCGGGTGTTCCGGGTTCGACAACTTCCCTCGCAATCAGATCGGCGTCGACGATGACGGCCCCGAGTTCGGCGAGGACCTTCGACACGGTGGACTTACCGGCTCCTATGCCTCCAGTGAGGCCGATTCTCAACACGCCTCCCAGTGTTGCACCCGCCGCGGACCGAGTACGCACGTCCCTCGCCGATCTCCACCCTCTTCCCTCTCTGCAGACTCACCTGCCCCAAATACCACAGATCTCCGACATGGTCGGTTATGTTCGACCGAACGCACCCGACCTGCACCTTCTCGAAGAAGAGGAACGCCATGCGCGATCACCGCAACCAGTTCGGTCGGCACCGCCTCGGCATCGCGGGCGGGGTGCATTGCATCGAGATCCCCGAGGTGGCGTCCGCACTCGCCGAGCATCGCCGGACCTGGCTCACCGCACTCATCGGCCAGGGCAGGCACAGTTTCGCAACGATGCGCAAGCGTGCCGAGGTGCAGTCGTCGTCCGGCTACTGGATTCCCGCCACCGCGAACTGAGCACCCTCCTCACCCGACACACCACTGTGGCCCAACCTCCGGAGAGGTTGGGCCACAGTCATGTTCGGATGTCCGGCAACGACGAGACCCCGCCCCTGCGGTGCAGGAGCGGGGTCTTCGGCTTTGCCTGACGCGTCAGGCGGACTTGCTAGGCGTTGCCCGACAGCTTCTCGCGCAGAGCGGCGAGCTGTGCGTCGCTGGCCAGCGATCCGCCGGCAGACTCGGACGACGAGGTGCTGGCGGCCGAAGCGGCGTCGGCGTCGCCGGCACCCGACTCGGAGGAGTAGCCGGCAGCAGCGGTGGCAGCCTCGGCGGCCTCGTCTGCAGCGGTCTTCTCCATCTGAGCGGTGTGCATCTTGTGGCGACGCTCAGCCTCGGCGTAGCGGTTCTCCCACTCTTCACGCTGCTTGTCGAAGCCCTCGAGCCATTCGTTGGTCTCGGGATCGAAGCCCTCGGGGAAGATGTAGTTGCCCTGCTCGTCGTAGCTGTCCGCCATGCCGTACTTGGACGGATCGAACTCGGCGTTGTAGTCCTCGTTGGCCTGCTTCAGCGACAGCGAGATGCGACGACGCTCGAGGTCGATGTCGATGACCTTGACGAGTGCATCGTCGTTGACGCCGACAACCTGGTCCGGGACCTCCACGTGGCGCTCGGCCAGCTCGGAGATGTGGACGAGGCCTTCGATTCCCTCTTCGACGCGCACGAAGGCACCGAACGGAACCAGCTTCGTGACCTTGCCGGGCACGATCTGGCCGATGGCGTGCGTGCGGGCGAACTGACGCCACGGGTCTTCCTGCGTCGCCTTGAGCGACAGGGAGACGCGCTCGCGGTCCAGGTCGACGTCGAGAACCTCGACGGTGACCTCGGTGCCGACCTCGACAACCTCGGACGGGTGGTCGATGTGCTTCCAGGACAGCTCGGAAACGTGCACCAGGCCGTCGACGCCGCCCAGGTCCACGAAGGCACCGAAGTTGACGATGGAGGACACGACGCCCTTGCGGACCTGGCCCTTCTGCAGCTGGTGCAGGAACTCGCTGCGAACCTCGGACTGCGTCTGCTCGAGCCACGCACGGCGCGAGAGGACGACGTTGTTGCGGTTCTTGTCGAGCTCGATGATCTTGGCCTCGATCTCCTTGCCGACGTACGGCTGCAGATCGCGGACACGGCGCATCTCGACGAGCGAAGCGGGGAGGAAGCCACGCAGACCGATGTCGAGGATCAGGCCGCCCTTGACGACCTCGATGACGGTGCCCTTGACGGCCTCGTCCTTCTCCTTGAGCTCCTCGATGGTGCCCCAGGCACGCTCGTACTGAGCGCGCTTCTTCGACAGGATCAGTCGGCCTTCCTTGTCCTCCTTGGTGAGGACGAGAGCTTCGACCTCATCGCCCACGGAGACGACCTCGTTGGGGTCGACGTCGTGCTTGATGGAGAGCTCACGGGAAGGGATGACGCCTTCGGTCTTGTAACCGATGTCGAGCAGGACCTCGTCACGATCGACCTTGACGATGGTGCCTTCGACGATGTCGCCATCGTTGAAGTACTTGATCGTTGCGTCGATGGCGGCGAGGAAGTCCTCGGCGGAGCCGATGTCGTTGACGGCTACCTGCGGCGAGGTCACGGTGGTGGAGGGCATGTGTTGAGTTGCTCCGGACGGGTTGTGGTCGGTTGATGGTGTTCTGTCGGACAAGCAACCTGAACCGACGAATCATTCCGCCGAATCAGATCACCGCAAGCGCAGTGAACGACACCCGACTGGAACCGAACAAACTCGAACTGAACCGAATCCGATGCCGCACACAGAGACACTCGCGTGCAATAGGCTACGCGCCCGTGGGCAAGCTGGGCAAACCCGGGCACGTTCCCACGCTCTACTCTGTTGCCCATGCCCGATCCTCGCCCGTCCGATTCTCCCCTCTCGCCCGAAGACGACCGTCACGGCACCGCCAACAGCGTCCTCGGAACGTCCGGGGTGAGCCGCGTCCGCGTCGATTCCGAGTCCAGCGAACGCGCGAGCCGTGCCTGGTGGGACGCCGATGCGGACGACTACCACCGCACCCACGGCGAGTTCCTCGGCGTGGACTCGTCCGAGGGTGAGTTCGTCTGGTGTCCGGAGGGACTCCACGAGGGCGACTACCACCTTCTCGGTGACGTGGCGGGCAAGGACGTCCTCGAGGTGGGCTGCGGTTCCGCTCCCTGCGCGCGGTGGCTCGCCGGCCGGGGCGCCCGGGCAGTCGGGCTCGACCTGTCCATGTCGATGCTGACCCGCGGGGTCGAGGCCATGCGGGCCGGCGGCACGACCGTGCCGCTCGTTCATGCGGGAGCCGAGCACCTCCCCTTCGCCGACGCGAGCTTCGACATCGTGTGTTCGGCTTTTGGAGCAGTTCCGTTCGTGGCGGACTCACAGCAGGTGATGAGCGAGGTGGCCCGGGTTCTTCGCCCGGGTGGGCTGTGGGTCTTCGCCGTCAACCATCCGATCCGCTGGATCTTCCCGGACGATCCGGGCCCCCGTGGACTCACTGCGTCGCTTCCCTACTTCGACCGCACGCCCTACGTGGAGGTCGACGGCGACGGCGTCCCCACCTACGTCGAGCACCACCGGACCATCGGCGACCGGGTGCGCGAGATCGTGGCGGCCGGACTGGAGGTGCGCGACATCATCGAGCCGGAGTGGCCCGAGTGGCTCGACCGGGAATGGGGGCAGTGGAGCCCGCTGCGGGGACAAATCTTCCCCGGCACCGCCATCTTCAGCTGCCGCAAACCCGTGAGTACTTCTTAACCGCCCGCGGTTGAGAAGTACTCACGGGGCCGGAGGCCACTACAGCAGCTTCGACAAGAACAACTTGGTGCGGTCGTGCTGCGGATTGGCGAGCAGCTCGCGGGGATTGCCCGATTCCACGACGACGCCGGCGTCCATGAACACGAGCTGGTCGGCCACCTCGCGCGCGAAACCCATCTCGTGCGTGACGACGACCATCGTCATGCCGCCGGCCGCGAGATCCTTCATCACGGTCAGCACCTCCCCGACCAGCTCCGGGTCGAGGGCGGACGTCGGCTCGTCGAACAGCATCAGCTTGGGGTCCATCGCCAGCGCGCGGGCAATAGCCACGCGCTGCTGCTGACCACCCGACAGCTGCGCCGGGTATGCGTCCGCCTTCTCGCTCAGTCCCACCTGCTCGAGGAGATCACGCCCTCGCTCGAGCGCCTTCTTCTTGCTCAGCCTCTTCACCTGGATGGGCGCCTCGATGATGTTCTCGAGTGCCGTCCGGTGCGGGAACAGGTTGAAGTGCTGGAACACCATCCCGATGTCGCGGCGCTGCTTCGCGGCCGCCCTGGGATGGAGTTCGTAGAGCTTGCCGCCCCGCTCGGAGTACCCGACGATCTCGCCGTCGACGTACAGCCGCCCGGCGTTGACCTGCTCGAGGTGGTTGATGCATCGCAGGAACGTCGACTTCCCCGAGCCCGAGGGCCCGACCAGGCACAGGACCTGGCCGGCGTCGATCTCCAGCGACACACCCTTGAGTACCTTCAGCGCCCCGAAGTTCTTGCACACCCGGTCCGCCTTGACCATCGGCGTCATCGTCGTTCCCCTCCGGGTGTGTCGGGCAAGGTCTCCGGCCCGGGTTCGATCACGAGCGGCTTGCCCTGCGCGTCGGCGAGCGCCTGCAGTTGCCGCGGGGTGAGCTTGCGGGACGCACCCTTCGAGTAGTACCGCTCCAGGTAGAACTGGCCGATCATGAGCAGGCTGGTGATGGCGAGGTACCAGGTGGCGGCCACCATCAGCAGCGGGATGGGCTGGAAGTTCGCGCCCGAGATGTCTCTGGCACGTCCGTACAACTCCAGGCTGTACGGCACCGCGGTGACCAGCGATGTCGTCTTCAGCATGCTGATCAGCTCGTTGCCCGTGGGCGGGATGATCACCCGCATGGCCTGGGGCAGGACCGTGCGGCGCATGGTTTGCGACCAGGTCATGCCGAGCGCCACCGACGCCTCGGTCTGCCCCTCGGCCACCGAGTTCACGCCGGCCCGGACGATCTCGGCCATGTACGCGGCCTCGTTGAGTCCCAGCCCGATCACCGCGAACAGGAACGCCGCGTTGATTCCCTGCAGGTCGATGTGCACGAACTGGTGGACGAACGGGATGCCCAGATCCAGCTGCTTGTAGATGGACGGGAACAGTCCCCAGAACACCAACTGCACATAGACCGGGGTCCCGCGGAAGATCCACAGATACCCCCACGACGCCGCCTTCAGCACCGGGTTCGGCGACAGCCGCATGACGGCGAGGACGACACCCAGGATGATGGCGATCGCCATCGACAGGATCGTCAGCTGGATGGTGTTCCACGCCGCGGCCGAGATCCGTGCATCGAACAGATAGCGGGCGTAGACGTCCCAGCGGTACGCCTCGTTGGTGCGCGCACCGTTGACGAACAACGCCAGCAGCAGGCCGACGACGATCGCGGCGATCCAGCGGCCGGGCCGCCGCAGCGGGATCGCCTTGATCGGTTCCGGTTCCTGCCCCGTCTCGGTGCCGGACCGGTCCGGGGCCTTCTCCACGTCAGACACTCGTCAACCGCTCAGCTCGTGGCGCCGTTGATCTGGGACGTGGTGATGACGCCCGCCTCGACACCCCAGTTCTCCGCGATCGTCCGGTAGGTGCCGTCGTCGATGAGATGCTGCAGGGCCTGCTGGAGGGTCTGTGCGAGCGGCGACCCCTTCGCGACGGGCCAGCCGTACGGCGCGGCGTCGAAGACCTCGCCCGCGGCCTCGATCTTGCCGTCGCTCTGCTTGATCGCGTACGCGGTGACGGGCGAGTCGGCGGACATCGCGTCGACCTTGCCGAGGGCGACGGCGTTGGCCGCGTCGTCCTGGCTGTCGAACTTCACGATCTCGATGGGCGGCTTCCCGGCTGCGACGCACGCCGCGCTCTTGGCGGGCACCTCCTCGAGATCCTCGATGGTGGTGGTCTGCACGCCGACCCGCAGGCCGCACGCGTTGGTGGGGTCGACGGACTTGCCGGCGGGCTGCGCCCACTGCACTCCGGCGCTGAAGTAGGTGGTGAAGTCGACCGACTGCTCGCGTTCCTTGGTGTCGGTGAACGACGACATACCCATGTCGTAGCTGCCGGCCTGGATCGACGGGATGATCTTGTCGAAGTCCGCCTCGGTGTACTCCGGTGTCACGCCGAGCACCTTGCTCACGGCGTCCACGAGGTCGACGTCGAAGCCGACGATCTTGCCGCTCGGATCCTTGAACTCGTTGGGCGAGTAGGGAATATTGACACCGACGATGATCTTGCCGGACGAGGCGATCTTCTCGGGCAGTGTCGCCGCGATGGCATCCACCTTGTCGACTTCCACGGCGACGGTCTCTTCTCCGGAAGGCGTACCACCGCCCTCGGTGTTGCTGGCGCATCCGGCGAGCAGCAGAGCACTGCCGCCCGCCAGTGCACAGATGGTGCGGGCCACTCGGCCTCGCGCGAAGACGGATCGACCAGACACTGGCATGTCCTCCAAGGAAATCGTGGTACACCGAGCGAGCTACGGCGACGGAGAACTCGCGAACTCCGAATAGTCGAACGGTAGGTTACGGCACCCGCATCTGCGGACGTCGTTACCGAACATTAACGGCCTGTCCCGGCCCGTGGCGGCGGTTTCAGCGACGGAGTGTGCGGGCGAGGACCGTCTCGGTGAATTCACCGGTCGACGCGAGTCCACCCAGGTCAGCCGTGGCGACTCCCGATGCGATCGTCACACGGACCGCGTCGCGGATCCGGTGGGCCGCGCCGCCCAGATGCCGGTCCTTGCGACGGTCCCCGAGCCACTCCAGCATCATCGCGGCCGACAGCATCAGCGCCGTGGGGTTGGCCCGGTTGTGGCCCGCGATGTCGGGGGCGGCTCCGTGCGCCGCCTGCGCCATCACCTTGGTCTCGGAACTGTTGATCGACGGGGCCGTGCCGAGCGAGCCGGACAGCTCACCGGTCAGGTCCGACAGGATGTCGCCGAACATGTTCTCCGTCACCACGACGTCGAAGTCGCGTCCCCTGCGGACGAGGTGCGCGGTCATGGCGTCGACATGCTCGTCGTCGATCCGCACGTCCGGGTAGTCGCGCTCCCCCACCTCCCGGCAGACGTCGCGGAACAGCCCGGTCGTCATCGACAGCACGTTGGCCTTGTGCACGATCGTGACGTGCCGGCCGCGGGTGCGCGCCAGCGCGAATGCGGTGTGCGCGATGCGCTCACACGCTTTCCTCGTCACGACGCCGACCGCCAGCGCCACGTCCGGAGTGGGCATGAACTCGCCGCTGCCGGCGAACATGTTCCGATCCGCGTACAAGCCTTCGGTGTTCTCCCGGACGATCACCAGGTCCATGTCCGGGACCGTCGACGCGACGCCCTCGAGCGAGCGCGCGGGGCGGATGTTCGCGAAGAGGTCGAATCTCTTGCGCACCACCCCGCCGGGGGTCAGCCGGCCGCGGAACGGTTCCGGGTAGGCGGCGCTGTCGTGCGGGCCCAGGATCCAGGCGTCGAGTTCGTCCAGCGCGGAGAGCGTGGACTCGGGGATCGGCGTTCCGTGCGACTCGATGGCGCCCAGGCCGAGGGGCAGTTCCACCCAGTCGACGTCGCCGCCTCCTGCCGCGGTCACCGCGGCCGAGACCACCCGCTGGGTTGCCGGGACGATCTCGTGACCGATGCCGTCGCCGAGGAGCACCCCGATCCGGGTATCGGAAATGTTTGCCGTAGCACCGCTCATGAGGCCATCATTGCCTACCATGGTCCAGTCGGTGGAACTGCTGTTCGACGAAGCGACCGACGTTGCCGTGCGCGCGGAGTGGCAACGCCTGTGGGATGCCGGGATGCCCAGCCGCACTCGCGTTCGCGCCGAATCGAATCGGCCCCACATCACCCTGTTCGTGGCACGCCACATCCCACCCGAGATCGACGAACTGCTGGGCCGCCGGATCGCGACGCCCTCGTTCCACATCCGGCTGGGCGGGCTCGTGATGTTCGGCGGCAGGCACGTCACGCTGTCCCGGTTGGTGGTGCCGTCGAAGGCGCTGCTGTCCCTGCACCGCAGCGTGTTCGATCTCGCGGCGCACGCCACGGAGATCACGCCGCACATCCGCCCGGGCGAGTGGACGCCGCACGTGACTCTCGCACGGCGACTGCCTGCCGATCAGATCGCAGAGGCCGCGCGGCTCCTCGACGGCGGCGACATCATCGGCCGGGCGTCGGTGGTGCGCCGGTGGGACGGGGACGCCAAACGCGAGTGGGTCGTCACGGCACCACCATGATCACGGCGCGTCCGCGGCGACCGTCTCGGCTGCCGTGCGCGAAGACCGTTGGGTGACGACGATTCCCGCGATCACCGCGAGTGCCCCGACGGGCTGGTTCCACGAGATGTGCTCGTCGAGTGCGACCGCACCGAGCACGACGCCGACCACCGGTGTCAGGTAAGTGACGGTGGAGGCCGCGGTGGGCCCCCAGCCGCGCACCACGTTCGTGTTCCACACGAACGCCAGCCCGGTGCCGAACGCCCCGAGCCCGATCATCGACGCGACGATCGCGGGAGTCAGGTGCATCGGCGTGCTCGCGACCCATGGGGCGGCGAGGACCATGGCGGCTGCGGCGATCGACACCTGCATGAACGCGATGGTGGGCGTGCCGACGCCCCGCGGAAGGATGAACCGCCTCAGGTAGACCAGTGCCACGCCGTACGACGCGGTGGCGCCGAGGCACGCGAGCTGGGCGGGGACACTGCCGATGATCCCCGCCTGCCACGGCGCCAGCACCACGACCACCCCCGTGAATCCGAGCAGGAGGCCGAACAGCTTTGCGTCCGTGAGCTTCTCCCCAGGCAGGAACGCCAGGGCCACCGACATCGTCATGAGGGGCGTGGTCGCGTTGTAGATGCTGGCCAGGCCCGAACTGATGCTCTGCTCTGCCCAGCTGAACAGCAACCACGGCACCACACACTGGGAGACCGCCAGGACCGACAGGTGCGCCCACGTCGCCGCTTCGCGCGGCAACCGTGTCCGGGTGAGTCCGAGGACGGCACCGAGGGTCACCGCCCCGAACACGAGTCGCCACAGCACGACCTGCGTGAAGGACAGGCCCTCGAGGCCGACCTTGATGAAGAGGAAACTCGCGCCCCAGGCGAGCGCCGCGCCCGCATACTGGACCGCCAGATTCCCTTTCAAAACCGGAAGTCCCCGTGCTGGATGACTTCGTTGTGCGTGTCGGGCGTGCGGCCGGCGAGCGCCAGCGCGTCGAGCGCCAGGAACACGAGGAGTACCACGACCAGGATTGTCATGTCTTCAGCCTCGTAGCATCGACCTCCGAGAAAAAGTGGCAGAAACGACATTGTTGACCGGATTTCTGCCACACTGGGACGGTGCTGAAAAAAGTCGTCGTACCGCTCATGCCGCTCACCGAAGCGTTCGAGCTCGGTGTCGCCTGCGAGGTGTTCGGTTTCGACCGATCCGACGACGGACTCCCCACGTACGACTTCTCGCTCGTCGCCGGCTCACCGGAACCCATCCGCACCCGCTTCGGATACGGCATCGACGTCCCGTACGACCTCGACCGGCTCGACGACGCCGACCTCATCGTCGTTCCCGCGGGCGGAACCTACGCCGAGGCGGACGGCACCTTCGTCTGCGCGAAGGACCCCGACCCGTGCATGGACCCCCTCCTCGACAAACTGCGGGCCGCGGTGGACCGGGGCGCCAAGGTCGCCAGCCTCTGCAGCGGCGCCTTCGTGCTCGGCGCGGCCGGGCTGCTGGACGGACGCACCTGCACCACCCACTGGCGGCACGCCCAGCGGCTCGCCGACCTCCACCCGGCCGCCACGGTCGACCCGAACGTCCTGTACGTCGACGACGATCCCGTCCTGACCAGCGCGGGCACCGCCGCGGGCATCGACCTGTGCCTGCACATCGTGCGCAAGGAACAGGGCAGCCGGGTGGCCAACGGGATCGCGCGGCGCATGGTGGTCCCGCCGCACCGGGACGGCGGTCAGGCGCAGTACGTGGCGATGCCGCTGCCGTCGACGACGATCGACACCCTCGGGCCGTTGCTCGACTGGATGACCGAGCACCTCGCCCTCGACCTGTCGGTGACCGCGGTGGCGGCCAAGGCCAACATGTCTCCCCGCACGTTCGCGCGAAGGTTCCAGGCCGAGACCGGGACCACCCCGGCCCGCTGGCTCAGCGATCAGCGGGTGCTGGCCGCGCAGCATCTGTTGGAGAACTCGGATCTCTCGGTCGACGTGATCGCCGAACGGGTCGGTTTCGGCGGCGGAGCCGTCCTGCGGCAGCATTTCCTGCGGCTGCGCCACACCACCCCGCAGGCCTACCGCCGCACGTTCCGGGACACGGAGCGCACCGGCTGACGACGCCGCAGGGAAGAATCGACGGCGACGCGGCGTTGCACACGCAAAGCAGTCACCGAAAGAAAGGACCCTCGTGGCCACCAAGACTCTGACTCAGCAGAACTTCGACGAGACCGTGACCGGCAACGATGTCGTTCTGGTCGACTTCTGGGCATCGTGGTGCGGACCGTGCCGCTCCTTCGCCCCCACCTTCGAGGCCTCGTCGGAGCAGCACCCCGACGTCGTACACGCCAAGGTCGACACCGAAGCGGAACAGGGCATCGCCGCCGCCGCGAACATCCGGTCGATCCCGACCATCATGGCGTTCCGTGAGGGTGTGCTGGTGTTCAGCCAGCCCGGCGCGCTGCCGCCCGCGGCGCTCGAGGATCTTCTCACGCAGGTCAAGGCCCTCGACATGGACGAGGTGCGCAAGCAGATCGCCGAGCAGGCGCCGGCCGAATAGGGCGGAGGACCGCCGCCGCCTAGTGTGCGGCGGCGTCCCAACTGCGCCCGGTGCCGACGGACACGTCGAGCGGCACCGACAGCTCGATGGCCGAGGACATCTTGTCGCGGACCAGCTGTTCGACCTGTTCCCGTTCCGAATCGACGACCTCGAGCACGAGTTCGTCGTGGACCTGCAGCAGCATCCGCGATTTCAGGCCCGCCTCGCGCAGTGAGCGCTGCACGTTGATCATCGCGACCTTGATGATGTCGGCGGCCGTGCCCTGGATGGGGGCGTTGAGCGCGGCGCGCTCGGCGACCTCCCGACGCTGGCGGTTGTCGCTGGTGAGGTCGGGCAGGTAGCGGCGACGCCCGTACAGCGTCGACGTGTAGCCGTCCTTGCGGGCCTGTTCCACGACCTCGTGCAGGTAGTCGCGCACCCCGCCGAACCGCGCGAAGTACGCCTCCATCTGCGATTTGGCCTCTTCGGTCGAGATCTTGAGCTGGGCGGCCAGACCGAACGCGCTCAGCCCGTACGCCAGCCCGTAGGACATCGCCTTCACACGGCGGCGCAGCTCCGGCGTGACCTCCTCGATCGGCACGCCGAACGCACGCGCGCCGACGAAGCTGTGCAGGTCTTCCCCGGTGTTGAACGCCTCGATCAGCCCCTCGTCACCGGACACGTGTGCCATGATCCGCATCTCGATCTGGCTGTAGTCGGCCGTGAGCAGCGAGTCGTAGCCCTCGCCGACGACGAAACCGTCCCTGATCTGCCGGCCGGCGTCGGTGCGCACCGGGATGTTCTGGAGGTTGGGCTCGGTCGACGACAGCCGGCCGGTGGCCGCGACGGTCTGGTTGAACGTCGTGTGGATGCGCCCGTCCTCGGCGACCGTCTTCAGCAGCCCGTCGACGGTCACCTTCAGCCGCGTCGCGTCGCGGTGCGCGAGCAGGTGCTCGAGGAACGGGTGCGACGTCTTCTCGAACAGGTTCTGCAACGCCTCGGCGTCCGTGGTGTATCCGGTCTTCGTCTTCTTCGTCTTGGGCATCTCCAGCTCGTCGAACAGCACGACCTGCAGCTGTTTGGGCGACCCGAGGTTGATCTGCTTGCCGATGACCCCGTAGGCCGCCTCCGCCGCCGCGGAGACCTCGGCCGCGAACCGGCTCTGCAGGTCGTGCAGGTGGTCACCGTCGACGGCGATGCCGGACGCCTCGATGACGGCCAGCACCTCCAGCAGCGGCAACTCCATCTCGGACAGCAGCGCCGTGGATTCGATGTTCGCGAGTTCGGTGTCGAGCGCGGCCGCGAGGTCGAGGACGGCGCGGGCGCTGAGAATTTCGGTCTCGGCGGCTTCCGCGTCGACCTGGTCGGCGTCGTCGAGCAGCGACAGCTGCTCCTGGCCGGTCTCCTCCACCCGCAGCTCCCTGCGCAGGTACCGCAGCGACAGGTCGTCGAGGTTGAACGTGCGCTGCCCGGGGCGCACCAGGTAGGCCGCCAGCGCGGTGTCGCTGGTGAGACCACCGAGCACCCAGCCGCGTCCGCGCAGGGCGTGCATCGCCCACTTGGCCTCGTGCAGGGCCTTCGGCTGATCCGCGTCCGCGAGCCAGGTGCCGAGCGCCTTCTCGTCCTCCGGGGTGGCGGACGCGGTGGCGATGTAGGCGCCCTCACCGTCTGCGGCGGCGATGGCGATCGCCGTCACGTCACCGCCGTACGGGGTGCGGGTGCCGACCACCGACACGCCGGATCGCTCGCCCGTCGACGCGTGCGCCGACAACCAGTCCGCGACGGCCCCGGGATCGAGCGCGCTCCCGCGCACCTCGAAACCCTCCTCGGCCTCCGCTTCGACCGGCGCCAACGTGGCGAACAGCCGGTCGCGCAGCACCTTGAACTCGAGGTCGTCGAACAGCGCGTGAATCTTCTCCCGATCCCACTGCGCGAGCATCAGCTGGTCCGGGGTGTACGGCAGCGGGACGTCGCGCACCATCTCGGTGAGTTCCCGGTTGAGCAGGACGTTCGGCAGGTTCTCCCGCAGCGCGTCACCCACCTTGCCGCGGACCTTGTCGACGTTGTCGACCAGGCCGACGAGATCGCCGTACTCCTTGATCCACTTGGTGGCGGTCTTCTCCCCCACACCCGGGATGCCCGGCAGGTTGTCGCTCGGGTCGCCGCGCAGTGCCGCGAAGTCGGGGTACTGCGCAGGTGTGAGCCCGTACTTCTCCTCGACGGCCGCGGGCGTGAACCGGGTGAGGTCCGAGACGCCCTTCTTCGGGTACAGCACCGTCACCCCGTCGGTGACCAGCTGGAGCGAGTCCCGGTCGCCGGTCACCACGAGGACGCGGTACCCGAGCGCCTCGGCCTGGGTGGTGAGCGTGGCGATGATGTCGTCGGCCTCGAAGCCTGCCTCGGCCATCACCGGGATGCCGAGAGCCCCGAGGACGTCCTTGGTGATCTCGACCTGCCCCTTGAACTCGTCCGGAGCCGTGCTGCGATTCGCCTTGTACTCGGGGAACTTCTCCGCCCGGAACGTCTGCCTGGACACGTCGAACGCCGCCGCCACGTGGCTCGGCTGTTCGTCGCGCAGCAGGTTGATCAACATCGATGTGAACCCGTAGACGGCGTTGGTGACCTGACCGCTGTGCGTCTTGAAGTTCTCGGCGGGCAGGGCGTAGAACGCACGGAAGGCCAGGGAGTGGCCGTCGAGCAGCATCAGTGTGGGGCGATCGTCGGACGACGCGGCTGCGCCGGACGCGGGGGACGTGGTGGACCGGGGGGTGGTTGCAGGGCTCACGGTTGCCCAGTCTAGGGAGCCGATCCGACACCGATCAGCCGGATGGTTCGATACCCAACCGAAACGTGCCGGAAATCCGAGAACCCCATTTCGCGCGACCGGAGCCGTTAGAGTCCGGAAATTGCGGCACGGGCGGTAGTCGAGTCCGTCGCAGCACGTTCCTGACCGATCTACACGTCCCCGGAGGACCTGCGTGGCCCCAACCGTGAGGAAGCGACTCCCAGCAGTGAGGACGCGACCGAAATCCGCGAGGAAACGCACGAGGCGAGGGTCGGTCACCCGGCAGCTCGGCCGTGCGTTCGTCCTCGTCCTGCTCGGCCTCGTCGCGGCGATCGCATTCGGCGGTCCCGCGGCGGCGCAGGAACCTACCCCACCGCCCCCACCGCCCGCGACGAGCGGGCAACCGGCGCCCCCGGAGAACGCGGTGCGGGTCAGCGGCAATCTGAACAACGCGGGCGAACGGCTCGCGGACGTCGAGGTGCGCGCTCTCGATTCGTCGGGCAACGAGGTGGCGAAGGCGACGTCGGAGTCGAACGGCCGCTGGGAACTCCAGGTCGCGCCCGGCACGTACACGTTCGAGATCGTGGCGGACTCGCTTCCCGACGACGTCAGCGTGCAGGCCACGGTGCAGCGGGAGGTGGTGGCCGGTCG
The DNA here is from genome assembly GCF_011603105.1 of Rhodococcus sp. A14. NCBI lineage: Bacteria > Bacillati > Actinomycetota > Actinomycetes > Mycobacteriales > Nocardiaceae > Rhodococcus > Rhodococcus sp. A14. Next base: position 52,938 of record NZ_JAAOQS010000041.1, read on the forward strand.
CACCAACACGGTGATCTTCTCGTTCGGCGAGGCCCGCACCGGTTCCGCGGTCCCGTTCTACGAGAAGCTGATTCGCCAGACCATCGACGGGCTCCGGTTCGGTCTCGTGATCGCCATCGCCGGTGTCGGGCTGAGCCTGATCTACGGCACCACCGGCCTGACGAACTTCGCGCACGGCGAACTCGTCACCCTCGGTGCGGTCGCGGCGTGGGTGATCAATGTGACGTTCGGTGTGCAGCTGATCCCGGCCACGATCCTCGCGGTCTTCGTGGGAATCCTGATCGGACTGCTGAACAATGCCGGGATCTGGAAACCGCTGCGACGACGCAAGACCGGCCTGATAGCGCAGCTGGTGGTGTCGATCGGACTCGCGATTTCCCTGCGCTACCTGATCCTGATCTTCTTCTCCGATCGCGCGGAGCCGTTCGTCGACTACCAGGCACAGGTGGAGAGGCACTGGGGTCCGATCGCGATCACCGACGCCAACCTCGTGAGCATCGGCATCAGTCTCGTCGTTCTCGTCGGAGTGGCCCTGCTGCTGCAGAAGACGCGCATCGGCAAGGCCATGCGCGCCGTGTCCGACAACCGTGACCTGGCCGCGTCGTCCGGCATCGACGTCGAACGGGTGATCCGCTTCGTGTGGGGTCTCGGCGGCGGTCTCGCCGCGCTCGGCGGCGTCCTGTTCGGCATCTCCGAACTCGGCGGCCGCGTGCAGTGGGAGATGGGCTTCAAGCTCCTGCTGCTGATGTTCGCCGGTATCACGCTCGGCGGACTCGGCACCGCCTACGGCGCGCTGCTCGGCTGTGTGATCGTCGGTCTGCTCGTCCAGCTGTCGACGCTGGTGATCAACCCCGACCTCAAGTACATCGGAGGACTGCTCATCTTGATCGTCATCCTGGTCGTCCGGCCCCAGGGCATTCTCGGCAGCCGGCAAAGGATCGGGTGAGGGCATGGACATCGCAGGAGCACTCCAGGTCTCGCTCGCCCAGCTGATCGGCCCGTCGGCGATCTTCTACGCGCTGCTGGCGATCGGCCTCAACCTGCACTTCGGCTACGCCGGACTGCTGAACTTCGGTCAGATCGGGTTCGCCCTCCTCGGCGGCTACGGCGTCGGGATCATGACCGTCACCTACCAGCAGCCGCTGTGGGTCGGCATCCTCGTCGGTCTCGCCGCGGCCGGGTTGCTGGCCGTCGTCCTCGGTATCCCGACGCTGCGGTTGCGGGCCGACTACCTCGCCATCGTCACGATCGCCGCGTCCGAGATCCTGCGGCTGATCTTCCGGTCCACCGCTTCGGATTCGATCACCGGATCCACCAACGGCCTGTTCGGTTTCGCCGACCCGTTCACCACGCTCAGCCCGTTCGACTCGGGTAAGCAGTACAACTTCCTCGGCGTGAAGTTCTACGGCGACGACCTCTGGTCGATGGTCGTCGGATGGACTCTCGTCCTGGTGCTGTGCGGGTTCGTGTTCCTCCTGACGCACAGTCCGTGGGGCCGTGTCCTCAAGGCCGTCCGCGAGGACGAGGACGCCGCTCGCGCACTCGGCAAGAACGTCTTCGTCTACAAGATGCAGGCGCTGGTCCTCGGCGGCATGATCGGCGGGCTCGGCGGCGTGTTCAACGCGCTGCAGACCAAGTCGATCAACCCCGACTTCTACTCCACCGCGCAGACGTTCTTCGCGTTCGGCGCCCTCATCCTCGGTGGCGCGGCGACGGTCTTCGGACCGGTGGTCGGCGCGATGCTGTTCTGGTTCCTGCTGGCCATCCCGGACGCCCTGTTGCGGCAGGCCATCTCCGGGCCGGATCCGCTGCTGCCGCTGACGGAACAGCAGGTCGGGGCCATGCGGTTCGTCCTGCTCGGCATCATGATCGCGGTGCTGATGGTCTTCCGGCCGCAGGGCATACTGGGCAACAAGCGGGAGGTGCAGCTCAATGCCTGACCACAGACTGCCGGATCATCTGCAGACCGCCACCGTGCTCACCGCCGAGGAACGGGCCTCGATCTTCGCCGACGTCCCGCACTCCCCCGGCGCACCGAAACCCGACCCGATCCTCGTGGTCGACAACGTGTCCCGTACGTTCGGCGGGCTCAAGGCCGTCGACGTGGCGCATCTGGAGATTCAGCGCGGCTGCATCACCGGACTGATCGGTCCGAACGGCGCAGGTAAGACCACCCTGTTCAACCTGCTCACCGGTTTCGACCGGCCGGACAGCGGCACGTGGTCGATGGATGGCCATTCGCTGGGCCGGATGTATCCGCACCAGGTGGCCCGCCGCGGCGTCGTCCGCACGTTCCAGCTCACCAAGGCGTTGTCGAAGCTGACGGTGCTCGACAACGTGCGGCTGGGCGCCACCGGGCAACGCGGCGAGCGGATCTTCAACACGCTTCTGCCGTGGACGTGGAAGGCGCAGGAACGGGCCGTCACCGAACGGGCCAACGAACTGCTCGCGCGGTTCAAGCTCGACACCAAGTCCGACGACCTCGCCGGCTCGCTGTCCGGCGGTCAGCGCAAGCTGCTCGAGATGGCGCGGGCGCTGATGACGGAGCCGACCGTGGTGATGCTCGACGAGCCGATGGCCGGCGTGAACCCGGCGCTCACCCAGAGCCTGCTCGGTCACATCAAATCGCTTCGGGACGAGGGCATGACCGTCGTGTTCGTCGAACACGACATGGACGTCATCCGCGACATCAGCGACTGGGTGGTGGTGATGGCGCAGGGCAGCGTGATCGCCGAGTCCACACCGGGACACCTCTCGTCCAACAACGCGGTGGTCGACGCCTACCTGGGCAGCCACCACGATCAGGCACTCGAGTTCGACGACGAGGGAAACCCGGTGGGCGCGACGGCCGTTCTGGCCGAGGCACTCGAGAACGCCGAGGCCGAAACCCTCGAGACCGGCGGCGACCTCTCCGAACCCGACATCACCGAGCTGAGGCGTGAGAACCCATGACCGAACTGACCCCTGCGGAATTCGCGGCCACACCCGAGGAGCATGCCCGGCTCGCCGAGGGTGCCCTCGTCCGCGCGGACGGTGTGGTGGCCGGCTACATCCCCGGCGTCAACATCCTCCGCGAATGCAACTTCTTCCTGCGCGAGGGTGAGATCGTCGGCATCATCGGTCCCAACGGCGCCGGGAAGTCCACGCTCCTGAAGTCGCTGTTCGGGCTGATACCGGTGCGTGAGGGATCGGTGACCCTGAGGGGCGAGGACATCACGTCCAAACCCGCCCACGTTCTCGTGCAGAAGGGCGTCGGCTACGTCCCGCAGACGCAGAACGTCTTTCCGTCGCTCACCATCGAGGAGAACCTCGAGATGGGGATGTATCTGCGGCCCAAGCTCTTCGCGGAGCGATTCGCGTTCGTCGGCGACCTCTTCCCGCTGCTCGTCGAGCGGAAGAAGGTGAAGGCGGGCGCCCTGTCCGGCGGTGAACGGCAGATGGTCGCGATGGGACGTGCGCTGATGATGGAACCGTCCGTGCTGCTGCTCGACGAGCCGTCCGCCGGACTGTCCCCGATGTTCCAGGACGAGGTGTTCATTCGCTGCAAGCGGATCAACGCGGCGGGAGTCTCGGTGATCATGGTCGAGCAGAACGCCCGCCGGTGCCTGCAGATCTGCGACCGCGGCTACGTCCTGGACCAGGGCCGCAACGCCTACACCGACTCGGGACCCAACCTGATGCACGACCCGAAGGTGATCGAGCTGTACCTGGGGACCCTCGCGGGAAGTCAGGAGAAGAAGTAGGTCCGGTGGTTCCGGATACGACTGTGGGCCAGGTTTCCCTGGCCCACAGTCCGTTTCAGGGGAGTGCGATCACCCGCCGACGACGATGTATCCGTCCGTCGTCAGCTTGTTGTCGGCACCGAACTTCAGCTTGCCGTACGAACCGATGGACGGCTCGCCCGCGGCGGTGAAGTCGAGCTTGCCGGTGATGCCGTTGTAGTCGACGTCCGTGCCGGCCTGCACGAGCGGCAGGCACTCCTGGTACGACGTACACGGGGTTCCGCCTTCGGTGACGGCGTTGATGTTCGCGGCGATGTCGCGACCGGCCGTCGACTTCGCGGCTTCCGCGGCGAGCGCGGAAACGACTACGGCGTCGTAGGATTCACCGGCGTAGTTGAAGTCGATCAGTCCCGGGTTGATGCCCTTGAGACGATCCTGGAAGGCCGGGCCGACGTCCGTGAGCGGCGTGGTGCCCTGCATGCCGTCGAGCAACGGTGCGGCCACCGACTCGCCGAGAGCGTTACCCATGTTGCCGTCGACGCCGTAGACCTTCATCCCGTCGGACGGGCCGATGCCGACCTCATGCATGCGGGTGATGATCTTCGCGGACTCCTCGAATCCGACCACCGCGACGGCGTCGGGGGCGAAGTCCTTCACCTGGTCGATCTCGGAGTTGAAGGACTGCGCGTTGGGGTCGTAGATGATCTTCTGGATCTGGTCCTCGGGGATGCCCGCGTCGACGAGGTTCTTCTGGATGTTGTCGGCGAGCCCGGTTCCGTACGGGTCGTTGAGGGCCAGGATGGACACGCGCTGGCCGCCGTCGTCCGAGATGAGTTGCGACACAGCCTGAGCCTGCAACACGTCGGTGGGGGCGGTGCGGAAGTACTGGCCCTTGTCCGGGTAGCAGACGAACTGGTCGGACGTGTTGGCCGGGGAGAACATCACGACGCCGGCGCTGGACACCTTGTCGATGACCTTCAGCGACACCGAGGAAGACGCCGCGCCGATGATCACCTGGGTGCCCGCGGCGAGTTCCCGGTCCACGGTGGTGTTCGCCGTGTCGGTGGTGGTGTCGCCCGAGTCGCCGGGGATCAGTTGAACGGGCTGGCCGAGAACTCCACCGGCCGCATTGACGTCGTTGACACCGAGTTGGGTGCCCGCCACCATCGGCGGTCCGAGGAAGGAGAGGCTTCCCGTGTCGGGAAGCAGAGTGCCGATCTTCAGCGGCGCTGTGGACGGGGCACCCGCTGCCGCCGCCTCTTCGGGCGTGCAATCGGTGGAAACAGTGGTGGCCGAGGCAGAGCTGTCACTCCCGCTCGCGGAGTCGTCGCCACTGTCCGAACTACAACCTGCCAGTGCGAGTGATGCCGCGCCGAGAACCGCGGCCGCCCGCACGAGGGTCCGTTTAGCCATCCAAACTCTCCTTAGATCACCTGAGTGCGGGCGCCACCCGAGTTGGCGTCCGCTGTGGGATCAGACGCTAGCGGTCCGGCGGCTTTCGCGATCCGTCCGGAAAGGCTCGTGACCTTACTGTGATCTGAATACGACGAGTGTTTACGCGGTCGTAGCGTGGCGAGCCTCAGCCGCCGACGAGAAGGCGCACGGAGTCGACGACAACCTGGCGCCGGCGGGCCCGGTCCGCGGGGGCCGAGGCGCCGAGTTCCGGTGTCTGCGTGTGCCAGGACATCGCGACGGACCGGACGACGGTGAGCAGTTCCACGGGTTCGAATCGGGTTGGCAGCACACCACTTCCCTGCGCTCGCTCGATGTCGGCGAGCTTCGACCGGTTGGACGCGACCACCACCTGGAGCGGCTCACCGTCGGGCCGCTCCAGCTGGTACCAGGTGGCGAGCCGGAGCGTCGCCGGGTTGTCCTCGTACAGGTCGAACGAGCGCCCCGCGTAACCAGGGAGGTCGGTGGCGTCGAACCGCACCTGCTCGGTGAAGGCCACCACGTGGGCGGAGAAGACCGCGTCGAACAGCTGCCCCTTGTCGCCGAAGTACGCGTAGATCATCGACTTGTTCGCCTTGGCGGCCAGGGCGATGCGGTCGACCCGCGCCCCGGCGATGCCGAACTCGGCGAACTCGGCCGCCGCCGCGTCGAGTAGTCGCTTCTTCGTTGCCTCTGCATCGCGCACCATGCGTCCAGAGTATCAACCAAATAGTTGGTTGACAGTTCCTCCCGGCGGGTGTTCCATGGATTTCGTAAGCATCCAACCAGTCAGTTGCAACCAGCGGATGGAGTACACCATGGCGAAGACGTGGCTCGTCACCGGAACCTCACGCGGTTTCGGCAGGGAACTCGCGACAGCAATCCTCGGCAGCGGCGACAACCTGGTAGCCACCGCCCGGCAGCCCGAACAGCTGATCGGCCTGGTCGACACGTACGGCGACCGGGTTCGGGCGGTCGCCCTGGACGTCACCGACGCCGCGGCCGCCCGGGCGGCGGTCGCCACCGCCGTCGACGAGTTCGGGGGCCTCGACGTGGTGGTGAACAACGCCGGCTACGCCAACAGCGTCCCGATCGAGGAAATGGACGACGAGGACTTCCGCCAGCAGGTCGAGGCCAACTTCTTCGGCGTCGTCAACGTCACCCGCGCGGCACTGCCGATCCTGCGCGAACAGCGCGGCGGCTGCCTCGTGCAGTCCTCCTCCGTCGGAGGCCGCGTCGGTGGCACGCCGGGGCTGAGCGCGTATCAGGCAGCGAAGTTCGCCGTCGAGGGATTCTCCGAAGTCCTGGCGGCGGAGGTGGAGCCGTTCGGTGTGAAGGTGCTCATCGTGGAACCCGGCGCATTTCGCACCGACTGGCAGGGTTCGTCGATGACACGCAGCTCGGTCGGCCCCGACTACGAGGCAACGGTCGGCGCGATGAACCACTACCGGGAGACCACCGACGGCACCCAGCCCGGCGACCCCGCCCGGGCCGCTCGGATCATCATGGATGTGGTTGCCGCCGAGGACGCCCCGCTGCGCCTGCTGCTCGGGGCCGGTGCCGTCGAGATGGCCGAGAAGTCGTCCCGCGAACGCGCCGCCGAGGCCCACCGGTGGGCCGACGTCAGCCGATCCGCGGACTTCCCCACCGGCGCCTGACGCGTCGAAAGCGCATCGGCTGTAGCCGATCTCGCGGGTCAGCTGGTGGGAGCTTCCCCACCGAGGGTCTCGAGTACCACCTGCGCGACCGCCTTCATGGTCGACCGGCGGTCCATCGCGGCCCGCTGGATCCACTTGAACGCTTCGGGCTCGGTCAGGGACTGCTTCTCCATCAACACGCCCTTGGCCCGCTCGACGATCTTGCGGGTCTCCAGACGCTCGGACAGATCGGAGATCTCCCGCTCGAGCGCGGTCACTTCCTTGAACCGGCTGGCCGCCAACTCGACAGCGGGCACCAGGTCGGCTGTGGAGAACGGCTTGACGAGATAGGCCATCGCCCCGGCGTCGCGGGCCCGCTCCACCAGCTCGCGCTGACTGAACGCTGTGAGAATGACCACAGGCGCAATGCGTTTCGCCGCGATCTCCGAGGCCGCATCGATGCCGTCGCGACGGGGCATCTTCACGTCCATGATCACGAGGTCGGGTTTGAGCTCCACCGCCAGGTCGACGGCGGCCTGCCCGTCCCCCGCCTCACCGACGACGTCGTAGCCCTCTTCCCGCAACATCTCGACCAGATCGAGCCTGATCAGCGCCTCGTCCTCGGCCACCACGACCCGTCGCGGCTGCGACGGCACACCTTGCTGCTGGGGAGCGTTCATGGCCACCATTCTCCTCTGCTCGGACGACCCCGGCACGGGGAGCGAACGTTAGAAGGGTACCGGTGGTTGACTCCCGACGGCGATCTTCTACAGTGGTACAGCGCAACACGCCCTCGTATCCCAATTGGCAGAGGAAACGGATTCAAAACCCGTCCAGTGTGAGTTCGAGTCTCACCGAGGGCACTGCCAGGATTTCTCCGCGAATCGCAGGTCGGATACTTACTCCGACCTGCGATTCGCATCTCGTCCCCCGTTACGGTGTCCTCGTCACCACTGGCCGCCCGCGACCTGCCGGGTGGCGGCGTTGAGCCGGTTCCACAGATTCACGGTGGCGATCGACAGGACCAGCGACGCGAGCGCCTGCTCGTCGTAGTGCCGGGCGGCCTCGTTCCACACGTCGTCGGGCACCGGATCCGGACGATCACTCAACCGGGTCATCGACTCGGCCAGCGCCAGGGCCGCGCGTTCGGCGTCGCTGAAGTATGGAGCCTCCCGCCACGCCGCCACCGCGAAGATCCGCTCGTTGGTCTCCCCTTCCTTCTCCAACTCACGCGAATGCATGTCCACGCACACGCTGCAGCCGTTGATCTGGCTCGACCGCAGATGGACGAGAGCGTGGGTCACCGGCGGCACGTCCGCGTTCGACGCAGCCTTTCCCAGCGCCAGCAGAGACTTCATGGCGTCGGGAACGATCATCGCGGGGTTGGTCATCCGGGCTTTCATGATTGCCTGCCTCCAAAGGTATTCGGGTGATGTGATGTCACACCGGCTGATTTTCGTTCTCACTGACATGACGAACCGCGACGGCAGAATGTGACAGATGACCGACAACGAAGTTCTGGCGCATCGCTTCGAGGAGAACCGGACGCACCTGTCGGCGGTCGCCTATCGGATGCTCGGCTCGATCAGCGAAGCGGAGGACGCCGTGCAGGAGGGCTGGCTCCGGCTCAGCCGTGCCGATACGTCGGATGTGGAGAACCTGCGTGGTTGGCTGACGACGGTCGTCGCCCGGGTATGCCTCGACATGCTCCGGTCACGGAAGACTCGCCGCGAGGAGCCACTCGACGTCCATGTGCCGGATCCGAGCGTGAGTGAGCTGGACGTGGCCGATCCCGAGCACGAGGCGGTGCTCGGCGACTCGGTCGGACTCGCGCTGCTGGTCGTTCTCGACACGCTGACACCCGCCGAGCGGCTCGCATTCGTGTTGCACGACATGTTTGCCCTGTCCTTCGACGAGATCGCCCCGATCGCCGGACGCACCCCCGCCGCGTCCCGTCAGCTCGCGAGCCGCGCGCGCCGCCGTGTCCAGGGGTCGGGGCCCGTTCCGGATACCGACCCGACCCGGCAGCGCGAGGTGGTCGAGGCGTTCATGGCCGCCTCGCGGGCCGGCCGGTTCGACGACCTCCTCGCCCTGCTCGACCCGGACATCGTCCTGCGGGCCGACGGCGGCGCTGACGGATCCTCTCTCGTGCGCGGAGCCCGCGCCGTCAGCGAGCAGGCCCTCACCTTCTCGCGCTTCGCTCCGTTCGCCCGGCTCGCCCTGGTGAACGGCGCCGCCGGAGTCGTGACCGCACCCGAGGGAAAGGCCATGTCGGTCATGGCCTTCACCGTCGCAGGTGGGAAGATCGCCCGGATCGACATCCTCGCCGACCCGCACCGCCTGCAGCGTCTCGGACTCTCTTCCGTAGGCGACTGACGACCCCGCAGGTAGCGGCGGTTTTTTGTGCCCGATCCTGGGGATCTGAGCCGTCCTGCCAGTACCATGGTGGGACAGGTACGCCCTCGAGCACGGAGGTCACCCATGGAGCTCGGCACCGTCACTTTCACCTACGACGGGCGGGTAGCCCTTCGATTCCAGCAAGCGCTCTCGCACTCGCCGGAGAAGGTGTGGCGTGTTCTCACCGACCCGCAGTACCTGAAGGCCTGGTTCCCCGCCGACGTCGAGTTCGACCTCACTCCGGGTGCCGAACTCGTCTTCCGTGTGACGCCGGAGCAGGTGCGCCGATTCGGATTGCCCGCAGATCAGACCACCACGGGGACGGTCATCTCGGTGCATCCCGCGCACATCCTCGAATACCTGTGGGACGCCGAAACCCTGCACTGGGAACTCGTCCCCGACGGCAGCGGAGGCTGCTGGCTGACGCTCACCCACACCGTGGAAGAAGAGGAATCCGCCTACGCTCACGCCGCCGGCTGGCACGCGGGACTCGAGGTGGTCGAAGCGCAACTGGACGGCCGCGAAGTCGACTGGTCCCCGTGGGATCGGGCCGACGAACTCGCGGCGTCGTACCGCAAGACGTCCTGACCACCGGATTCACCGACGGGAGGAGTGCGTATCCCGGGCAGCACGACCACACCGGCAGCGACGTTCGTCAAGGAGGTCACCGGCGAGGCGACGCGGCGTTGGGGTGTGCACGGCACCGACCTCGGCTGTCCCACACGCCTGGCCGACGGCAGAGTCGCGTTCTTCTTCGGCGACACGTTCAGCTCACGCGGCCGAAGCGGTAGACGGTGGCGCAGCCCCGTGATGTTGCGCTCCACCACAACCGATCTCCGGGGCGGCATCGAGTTCGAATCCGCGGCCGGCGGCCGGACGGCGACAGAGATCCTGCCGAACGCGCACGACGTCCGCGAACTCCCCGACCGGGAATCTGCGGGCAGCGAGTTCACCGTCGTTCCCGCTGACGCCGTCACGATCGGTGACCGGACCTATCTGTCCGTCGTCAGTGTGCACTCGTGGCGGTCGCGTGCGTGGCCGACGAACTTCACGTATCTCGCCTGGTCCGACGACGGCGGCGAGAACTGGCACCGCTCACCCGCCCGCTGGGACAACCGCGGTGGGTCACTCGATCAGCTGTGGACCATGGAACGGCACGACGGCTACGTCTACGTCGTCTCGAGCGCGTTCGACCGCACCAATCCGGGTGGGATGATCCTCCGGCGGGTCCCCGAATCGCGCATCCTCGAGCCCGGTGCCTACGAGGACTGGGGCTGGGACCGCGGTACGGGGTGGGCGTGGGGACAGCCCGCGACCCCGATCCTGCCGGGCCCCGTCGGGGAGATGTGCCTGCGACGGATCGACGGCACCTGGGTCCTCGCGTACTTCGACCCCACCGCGTACGCGATCGTCACACGCACCGCGGACCGGATCGACGGACTGTGGTCGGAACCGACCGTGCAGGTCGCCGGGGGCGACTGGGGAGCGGCGGACGGCACGTGGGCGCAGATCTACGGCGGATTCATCCACCCGGGGTCCACGTTGGGCGAGCTGCATCTGCTTGTGTCGCAATGGAACACGACGACCGGCGACCCCTACCGCGTCCTGCAATTCACGACTCGACCGGCCGCCGGGTAGCTCGTCACCCCACGAGTTCCGACTCCGTCCACCGCCCCTCCCCTTCGAGTTCCACACCGCGGGAATGGAATTGATTGAGGGTACTGCGGTGGCCCACGCTCACCACGATGCTGTCCGGGAGTTCGGTCCTGAGCAGGGTGTAGAGCGTGTATTCGAGGCCCTCGTCGATGGCCGACGTGGCCTCGTCGAGGAAGATCACCGCGGGGCGTGCGATCAGCACCCGCGCGAACGCGAGACGCTGCTGCTCACCCGGCGACAGGATCCGCGTCCAGTCGGCGGTCTCGTCGAGCCGATCCCCCAGATTGCCGAGCGACACCTTCGACAGCGCGTCGCGCACGATGTCGTCGGACGCCGTCGGCTCTTTCGGGTACGCCAGCGCGGTCCGCAGCGAACCGAGCGGAAGGTACGGGCGCTGGGACAGGAAGATCGCCTCCCCCGCGGGCCGCGACACCGTGCCGTCGGCGTACGGCCACAGATCGGCGAGCGTGCGGAGCAGGGTGGTCTTGCCCGAGCCAGACGGGCCCTTGACCAGCAACGACTGCCCGGGGGTCACGGTGAGCTCGAGGCCCTCGATGAGGGTCTGCCCCGTCGGGATGCGCACGTCCAGCTTCTCGACCTGGAGGTCGTCGCCCGACTTGCCGGTCTTCAGGATCGGAAGTTCGGCGGCATGCTGGTTGTCGTTGGCCAGACCGTTGAGTCGGATGAGGGTGGCGCGGAAACTCGCGAAGTCGGCGTACGACTCACGGAAGAAGGACAGGGAGTCGTGGACCTGGCCGAACGCCTGCGACGTCTGCATCACGTCACCGAGCGACACCTGACCGGTGAACAGTCGCGGACCCTGCACGAGGAACGGGAAGATGACGGCCGTCTGGTTGACGGTGAGGTTCCATCCGCTGAACTTCAACGTCCGGAAAACGATCTGCCACATGTTCCGGATGACGTCCGCGAACCGTCCGGCGAGTGTGCGGCGCTCGACGTTCTCGCCGCGGTAGAACGCGATGCTCTCGCCGTACTCCCGCACCCGGATCAGCGCGTAGCGGAAGTTGGCGCCCAGTTTCTCGTTGAGGAAGTTCAGCTTGATGAGCGGCTTGCCGATCCAGAACGCCACCACCGTGGTCACCAGTACGTAGATGTAGACGAGGAAGATCATCGCCCGCGAGATCTCGACGCCGAACACCGTCATCGGGCCGGACAGATCCCACAGGATTCCCGTGAACGACACGATCGACAGCACGGCGGTCACCGCGCCCATCGACAGCGAGCGGGACGTGGTCACGAAGTTGGTGATGTCGGCCTGGACGCGCTGGTCCGGGTTGTCGATCGCGTCGTCCAGGAACCGGTCACGGTAGTAGGCGCGGCTGTCGAGCCAGTCGTCGACGAGATGGTGGTTGAGCCACGTCCGCCAGTCGATGTCGAGGGTCTGCCCGATCAGGTACTCGATCAGGGCCCGCACCACGTGGACCGTCGCCAGAAGGGCGAATACGCGGAGGAAGTGCCAGAACGCCGATTCGTCCAGATTCTGGATCGAATCGTAGAAGTCGTTGTACCAGTAGGAGAACAGCACCGTCATCCGCACCGCGAAGACCGTCGACAGCAGCAACACCGCCAGGATGGTCAACGGCTTGAGGCTGCGCCGCGGATTGAAGTACGGCGCGGCGAAGCGCCAGAACTGCCTTCCCCATTTGGTGAACCGCGCGAGCAGTATCACTACGACGACGAACGCGACGACAGTCATGACGTAGGCCTTGAGCAGCCACATTGCGCTGTCCCAGACGACGTTGTTCCAGTCCACGACCCATATCCCCGATCACGAGGTGAAACTCACCAGAAAAGATGGCGAAGTCTAACCCCGGACCTCGGTCGTCGGCGAGAGATACGCGCAGGACACGCGTCGATCCGCACACACACGTCGCCCGATGTCCCATTTGGGCGGTTTCGCCGCACAGGTGGGACACCGGGCAGGGAGAACGGGCCCCGACGACGGGGAGTCTACGAGTCCTTCTCGGGCTCAGGCTTTTTCAGGTTGCCCTCGTCGTCGACGTAATCGTCGAAGGCGGTACCCGACACCGTGCCGTCGGAGCCGGGCAGGACTACCGTCTCGCGGGCGCCCGGCTCGTAGCGGGCGTCGATCTCCTCCACCTTCTTCTTGGCTTCGGCAAGCGCCTCGTCGTCGGGAAGGGGCACTTCGGTCTCGGCCTGTCGGCCGGAGTTCTTCTGCTCGGGTGCGTCTGCGCTCATTGTGCACGTCCGTTCCGTTTCGGAGATTCCAGACCGACCATACGCCGCAGCCACCAGTTGAACTACCGTTCAAAACCGTTCGGTGGCAAAGGAATGACGGGCCGCTACTTCCGCGGCGGGAAGTGGCGGATGAGACCCTCCTGGACGACGGTGGCCAGCAACTCGCCCTCGAGGGAGAAGAACCGCCCCGTCGCGAGGCCGCGGGACCCCGCGGCGACCGGCGACTCGGTGGCGTAGAGCGTCCAGTCGTCGAACCGGAACGGCCGGTGGAACCAGATGGAATGGTTGACGGTGGCTGCGACGATCCGGTCCAGCCCCCACGACAATCCGTGGGTGGTGATGATGGAATCCAGGACCGTGGTGTCCGACGAGTAGCCCATCACGGCCACGTGTATCAGCGGGTCGTCCGGAAGGTCGCCGTCCGATTTCATCCAGACCCGGTTGTGGGTGAGCTTCTCCCCGGTGCCCTTCATGATCCAGGACGGGTCGTTCGCGTAACGCATGTCGATCGGTTTGAGGGCGTCGACGAACATCTTCAGCCGGTCCTCGTAACCCAGGAAGTGGTCGCCCAGCGGCGGCAGCGTGTCCGGGAACGGGACGTCGGGCACCTCGACCGCGTGCTCGAGACCCTTGCCCCAGTCCTGGAACGCCGCCAGCATGACGAACAGTTCCTCACCGTTCTGCAGCGCCGTGACCTGACGGTTCGCGAATGCCCGGCCGTCGCGGTGCCGCTCGACGCGGTATTCGATGGGTTCCTTGACGTCGCCGCCGCGGATGAAGTGGGCGTTGATCGCGTGCACAGCGCGCTCGCCGCTCACGGTGCGGCCGGCGGCGACCAGTGCCTGGGAAATCAACTGGCCGCCGAACGTCCGGCTCCCCACCTGCGCGGGATGCCGACCTCGGTACGTGTCCTCGCCGGTCCTCTCGAGATCGAGAAGTTCGAGCAGGGTCTGGAGATCGGTCTTCGCCGCGACTTCGCTCACCTAGTGGTCCTCTTCGCCGATTCTGTGGACGTGGATCAGGTTGGTCGAGCCTACGGTGCCGGGCGGCGACCCGGCCACGATGACCACCAGTTCACCCTTCTGGTACCGGCCCAACCCGAGCAGCGCGTGGTCGACCTGCCGCACCATCGCGTCCGTGCTGTCGACCGGGTCGACGATGAACGTCTCCGTTCCCCACGTCAGCGACAACTGGCTGCGCACCTCCGGCAACGGGGTGAACGCCAGCAACGGCAGCGGCGTGTGCAGCCGCGCCAGGCGGCGCACCGTGTCCCCGGACTGGGTGAACGCGACCAGCGCCTTCGCGTCCAGGCGCTCCCCGATGTCGCGGGCGGCGTACGAGATGACACCGCCCTGG
>NZ_JAAOQS010000042.1:0-66947 GCF_011603105.1 Rhodococcus sp. A14
CCGCACATCCGACCGACTTCAACGCCTCGATCGCGTCGAGCAGGTCGATCCCCAACCCCGCGTCCCGACCCGCCTCGACACATCGCAGCCGCGCCGTGAACGCACGCAACTCGTCCAGATCCGGTGCCATCAATTCCCCCACAACCAACCTCCCCCAAGGCCATTCGAATGCATGTTCGAGTCTCGCGAGTCGCCGCACGCGTGGCAATACTCGGACGGAAGACCTCACCGCACGCGATGCCGGCCACCCTCGGCCCACCAGGGGTCGTTACCGTTCTGGCAGAATTGACCAGACGTCGCGAGAACTGCGGCGCCGGTTCACGCCGCGTTGGTGCACTTCGGGAGGCGAACGATGCCGAATGATCCTTCGGAGATGACGCATACCGGAGACGATGGACCCAGCGCCGTCTTCGCGAAGCTGGCCGAGATGGTGTACAACGGCGACGAGTTCGCTCAGGTCTACCAGGCCATCTGCGATGCCGCCGCCACCCTGGTACCCGGGTGTGACCACGCCAGCCTCATGCTGAAGGAGAACGATCGCCACGTCACCGTGGCCGCGAGCGACGACATCGCGGCCCGGGTCGACGCCCTCGAGCGAGCCGAGCAGGAAGGGCCCTGCCTCGATGCGATCGAGAACGATGCACCGCAGGTCGAAGCCGAGCTGGCCCGTTCGACCCAGTGGCCACGCCTTGCCCGTCGGGCAACTGCCGAAACCCCGGTCCGGGGCGCTGCCGGGTTCCGGCTGATGATCCGCGGCCGCAAGGTCGGCGCACTCAATTTGTTCTCGGACAAACCAGGAGAATTCACCGACGAATCGATTGATCAGGCGATTCTGATCACGGCGTTCGCGGCGGTGACGCTGACAGCGCTCCACGAACACCAGGAAGCGCAGACCCTGCGTGAGGGCCTGGCCAGCAACCGCGAGATCGGAAAAGCGATCGGATTGTTGATGGCCTTCCACGACATCTCCGAGGGTAGAGCCTTCGACTTGCTTCGCAAGACGTCGCAGGACATGAACATCAAGCTCACGGGTGTCGCACGGGAAGTCATCGCGCATCACAATTCGAAGTTCGACTGACACGTCCTCGGCTCACGAGCGGGACCCCCACCTGCCTCCGTTAGAGCGCGTTGGCAATCGGTTGATGCCGATCTGGTGGAGACGTAGTGTTGATCGCGCGTGGTTGAGAACACAGCCGCAGATTGTCCGGAGGCCGCAGCAGTGCGCGGTGGACAAATATTGTGTGCACTCCCACTGCGGTCTTGGTGCCGCTGCGCTCCATTCGGCGCGCGGACACCAACTGAGTGCACGCGATCGGAGGGTCATGAAACCATCACGCACGTCGTTCCGGGTCACTCCCCTGACCGCAAAGCCGACCGGCCACGTCACACGGGATGCGCTCAACCGTGACCGTGGATTGCGGATGGCCGTCGAGTTCGCGCCGGACGCCGACGCCACGGTGGGACGAATCTCTGGCGACATCGATGTGCTCGCCGCTCCTGCCTTCGCGCTCGCTCTCGCGCACCTGACCGACGGGGGCGCCCGTTCACGCATCATCGTCGACATGACTGCAGTCGACTTCGTCGGAACCTCGGGATTGTCGATCCTGTCCGAGTTTGCGGAATCTGCTAGGCGGCAGCACATTGCATGGGTGCTGGCGGGCAATCGAGCGGTGCTCCGACCTGTCGAGGCCATCGGCCTCGACGCGATGATCCCCACGTGCCGCACGGTTCGCGACGCCTTCGAGAGGGTGGAGAAAATCGCACACAGCTGATCGGAGTCGACATGTCCGGGAAGCAGCCCACTCGTGGGCGTCAGGAGGCAAGCGTCGCGGAGACCGCGCGTGCACTTCTCGACAACGCCCGCCCGACGTACGCGTCCGCGTCGCACGTGACCTTGAAGGACACCCCGACGCCGCTCTTCCAACTGCTGACACTGTCTTTGCTGCTGAGCACGCGGATCTCCTCGGAGATCGCTGTCGCGGCGGCCCGGGAACTGTTCCGAGCGGGCTTGCGCAGCCCACGCGCGGTACGCACGGCGGACCGTCGCACCATCATCTCTGCACTCGGCAGAGCGGGTTACGTGCGCTATGACGAGAGCACGGCTACCCGTCTGCACGCCGCCGCAGTTCGAGTCGACGACGAGTATGGCGGCGACCTGCGCCGGCTGGCCCGAGCCTGCGAACAGGAGATCTCCGGAGCAGTTCGGTTACTGACGGAGTTCGATGGAATCGGCCCGGTGGGCGCCGACATCTTTCTCCGGGAAGTTCAGGACGTGTGGCCGTGGGTGCGGCCCTACTTCGACACGCGAGCGAGCAAGTCTGCGCGCGAGCTGGGACTGCCGGACGATCCCGACGCACTGTCCGCCCTTGCCCCGGAGGGTCGAGTGGCGGAACTGGCGGCCGCCCTGGTGCGGGTCTCTCTCGACACGCAACTTCGGGAGGATGTGCGCGGCAATACGTGCTGAGAACCGGCGCCGGTACTACTCCGCTCTGATCGCCTTCGACTGGCGCTCGTCGTCCTCGCGGAACATTGCTTCGATGCGGTTCTTGATCTCCATCGTGCTCATCGAGCCACGAGAGGGGGCGAAGCCGCGATTGCGAGCGGAGGTGGGCGTGGTGAAGGTGTTCATGTGAGTGCTTTCTGTCTTCTGCGCCGGCGAGTGCCGCGTGGTGGTCGAAGGGTGCGCCCGCGAGGCGGACGGTTAGATCAGGAGCGCGGCGAGTACTACGGCGGCGAGCATTGACACGGAGGTGGCGACGGCGACGAGCACGGATCCCGTCACGACGACTGCGGGCGCGGTTGCGGTTGCCGCCGAGACAGAGGCGATGTACACGGTCGGACGCAGCGTGTGGCGGCGTCGCGGCTCCTCGACAGTGGGCGGCGACGTCGTGCGCTGATCGTCCTGGTGCACCGTGGTGCGGGTCATGAGTTGGCGTACCCCGTTGTAGCAGCTGAGTGACTTGAGTCACAAACTTACGAGTATGTTGTACATCACAACATGCCCTCGCGCCAGTCGGTGCCATCTACACCATGCGCAGGCCGGAGGGGATCATCGCCGAACGGTGGAGCAGCTGACCGCCCGTCACGGATCGCGACGATCGAAAAGAATCCGTGCAGGGATGTCGAGAACCCGCGCGTCGCTTCGTCCCCGGAGTGAACACGGCCAGAATGGGCCGCACCGCACCAAGGAGAACATGATGGCCAAGTACCTACTGCTCAAGCACTACCGTGGCGCGCCCGCATCGATCAACGACGTGCCCATGGACCAATGGACGCCGGAGGAAATCTCGGCCCACGTGCAGTACATGAACGACTTCGCCGCCCGGCTCGAGGGCACCGGCGAGTTCGTCGACAGTCAGGCGCTCTCCGCGGAGGGCACGTTCGTCCGCTACGACGGCGAGGGGCGACCGCCGGTCACCGACGGCCCGTTCGCGGAGACCAAGGACCTGATCGCCGGCTGGATGGTGATCGACGTCGAGACCCACGAGCGGGCGCTCCAACTGGCCGGCGAACTGTCCGCGGCCCCAGGGGCGGGTGGGAAGCCGATCCACGAATGGCTCGAGGTGCGCCCGTTCCTGACTGAGCCCCCGACCATCACGGAGTGACGGTGGACGACGCACTTCTGCGGACCCTCACCCCCACCGTGATCGGCGTCCTCGTCCGGCGCGGAGCCGACTTCGCGGCGGCGGAGGACGCCGTGCAGGATGCCCTGATCGAAGCCGTGCGCGCGTGGCCGGACAACCCGCCGCGAGACCCCAAGGGCTGGCTGGTCACCGTGGCCTGGCGCAAGTTCCTCGACGCCACCCGCGCCGACAGCTCCCGCCGAAACCGCGAGGTGCTCGTGGAGGCAGAGCCCGTACCCGGCCCGGGCGAGGCGGTGGACGACACACTCCAGCTGTATTTCCTGTGCGCGCACCCGTCCCTGACACCGGCCTCGGCCGTCGCGCTCACGCTGCGCGCCGTCGGCGGCCTGACCACGCGTCAGATCGCGCAGGCCTACCTCGTGCCCGAGTCGACCATGGCCCAGCGGATCAGCAGGGCCAAGCGGACCGTCTCGAGCGTCCGGTTCGACCAGCACGGCGACGTCGCCACGGTGCTGCGCGTGCTCTACCTGGTCTTCAACGAGGGCTATTCCGGGGACGTCGATCTCGCCGTCGAGGCGATCCGGCTCACCCGCCAACTGGCGGCCATGACCATCCATGAGGAGGTCGCGGGCCTGCTCGCGCTCATGCTGCTCCACCACGCCCGGCGTCCGGCACGGACCCGCACCGACGGCAGCCTCGTGCCCCTCGCCGAGCAGGACCGCAGCCTGTGGAACACCCGCCTGATCGCCGAGGGCGTCGACGTGCTCCAGACAGCCCTCGCCCGCGACCGACTGGGCGAGTTCCAGGCCCAAGCTGCCATCGCTGCGCTCCACGCCGACGCCCAGAAGGCCGAGGAGACCGACTGGGTGCAGATCGTCGAGTGGTACGACGAACTGGTCCGCCTCACCGACAGCCCGGTGGCCCGCCTCAACCGCGCCGTCGCGGTCGGCGAGGCGGACGGCCCGAGAGCAGGCCTGGCTGCCCTTGCGGGGCTCGACCCCACCCTTCCCCGGTACTCCGCGGCCGCAGCGTACCTACACGAGCGCGACGGTGACCCTGCGACCGCAGCGCGGCTCTACGCCGAAGCTGCCCGGTCGGCGCCCAACCTCCCCGAACGCGACCACCTCACACGACAGGCCGCGCGGCTCAACACGCAGCTGCGCAGTTGAACCGCGTCGTATGTGTCGGTTGCTGAGGTGATTGGTTGAGGAGAGGACGTTGGTTGTTGTGGTGAGGACGGTTGGTTCCTGCTGACGCAACTACGGAGGTGTTCGGTAAACCATGGCGTTCCGTCACGGGCCGAATCATATCCTCGTGAGGGATGAAGATTGAGCGGCAATGACCAGCGGTTGCGCGATTCGCGATCCAGTTGTCCCCTGAGTGCCTGAGTGTCGGCCGATGTGTTCCACTCCCCCGTGACCGCTCGGCCGCCCTGGCAGGCCCTCTCCCCCGCTCCGGCATCGGGACAATCCCCAGGGTCCGAGCAATGGGAACGGGATGAATGAGGTCGGGAGTTGTCAGTGGTAGTGCCACTACCCCGGCTCCGTGAAATAGCCACGCCAGAATTCGGGTAATCAACGCGTTCCGTCCGAGTCCGAGTCAGATGTGTTGGATTCCGAGGGGCCTGATGCGGTGTTGCCGACGATCATGCAGAGACGACACACACGGTGGGGATCCCACGTACTGCCCTGCCGCCGAGTCCCCCACTCCCCCGATGGACGGACTTCAGAACCAGCCTTTGCGCTTCGCCCAGACGAGGAGTGCCCCGGACATGGCGAGCATCACGAGCACGATCGCGGCGACCGAGAGCCATTGTGTCCGTTCGTTCACGATCACATTCATGCCGATGATCGAGGACAAGGCAGTGATCGGCAACGTGACGGCCGCGATGACGGCGAGTCGCTCGGCGGCGATGGTCATCTTGGTGTTCGTGCGTGCCTGGTAGAACTCGATCGTGCCCTGGAGGTAGTCCTTCTGGCCCTTGGCCATCACGGTCAGATGCTGGAACTGGTCGACCGCATCGAGCAGGAGATCCTGCCCCTTGCCGGTGCCGAACGCCTCGATGGTGACCATTCGGCCGTAGACCTCTCGGCTCAACGCGGCCATGGTCCCGACCGTGAGCAGACCGTGTCGCACCCGGAACATCTCGTCGAGAAAGGTTTCCGGGTTACCGAGGTGCCCGCCGGTCACCTGTTGCTCGAGCTTCCACACGTCCTTGGTCAACTCGGCGGTGTACGCCCGCATCCGAGCCGTCAACGCGGCGAGCAACGCGAACGACAATTCGAACCCGGTGACCGGCTGCAACTTCCCCGACTCCAGCCGGCCCAGTACCGTATTCACCTCGACCATTGCGGTCGAGGGATCGATCGCAGGATTTACCGGGCCGTGCACCGTCACCAGGTACCGGCTGCCGATGAACTGGTCCAGTTCGACGTAATGTACGTGTCCGTGCGCTCCTGACTGCGGCGCGTGCAGAACCACGAAGAAGTGGTCCACATATCTATGCACCTTCGGCACCTGATTGCGGTTCATCGAATCCCGCACGGCGAGAGGGTGAAAGCCGAAAACCGTGGTCAATGCGTCGTCCGCCTGATCGTCCCAGGTCGGGACATCCACCCAGACCAACCCGTCGGGGCGGTCGAGCAACTCCCTCAGTTCCGTCACCGCACACGAACGCACACCGTCACGGGAGATGAAGCGGATATCCATATCGGCCTCCTCGCCACGACGGACCGTCACCTCTGTCATAGCACTGCGAGCAGAGACGAGAGGAGACTGAGGCCATGGCTGACGACAGGACTGTGCTGGTTGTGGTGGACGCTGCGAACGTCGTCGGCTCGCGACCCGACGGTTGGTGGCGTGATCGTGCCGGCGCGGCCCGACGATTACTCGCCGAGCTCGCCACCTTCGAACAGCGCCTGGATCAGCCCGCCGAGGTGGTGGTCGTCCTCGAGGGCGCGGCGAAGGCCGCCGTCACCGGAGCGACGAGCGCGGAATTCGAGGGCCTGCGGGTGGTATCGGCGGACAGTTCGGGCGACGACGCGATCGTCGACGTGGTGGCCGCAGCCGCCGAGGCGGACGGCGACCGGCCGATCATCGTCGTCACCGCAGACCAGGGACTCCGCAACCGAGTCGAGGCGCTCGGGGCCCACACGTTCGGTCCGCGCTGGCTCCTGGACCGTATCGACTCCTAGCGGTCCCGCCCCTCAGCGGTGGTGCGCGGACCGCTTACCGTCGGTGACCACGAGGTCGAGGATGCGGCCGCGGACCTTCCTCCGCACCAACCCCCACCGTCCGTGGTCGGCCAGCGCGGCACGGGCCGCGTTGTACCCACACATACCGTGGACACCGCCGCCCGGGTGGGTGGCCGAGCTGGCCAGGTACAGCCGGCCGATCGACGTGTCGGGCCCGGACGAACCGGGGGTCGGGCGGAAGACGAGCTGCTGGTACAGCTGGGCGGTGCCGCCGTTGACGGCGCCGCCGTGCAGGTTCGCGTTGCTCGCCTCGAGGTCGCCCGGACGCTGCACGTTGCGCCCGACCACCCGCTCGGCGAATCCCGGCGCGTGCGATTCGAGCATCGCGTCCACCCGGTGCGCGAGCAACTCCGCCGACTCGTCGTCCGTGATTCCCCGCGGCAGATGGGTGTAGGCCCAGGCGCTTTCGGTTCCCTCGGGCGAACGGCTGGGGTCGGATGTCGTCATCTGACCGAACAGCAGGAACGGGTGGGTCGGGATCACGCCTGTGGTCAGGTCCGCCATCCACCGGACCAGTCCGTTGTCGTCGGCGCCCAGATGCACGGTTCCGGCGGATTCGAGGCTCCGCGAGCGCCACGGAATCTTGCGGTCGAGTGCGTAGTTCACCTTGACGACGGGGGTATCCCATTCGAACTTCTCCAGGTCGGCTCGGACGCCCGCCGGCACCACGGAGGAATCCAGCAACCGTCCGTACAGTGCGGGCGCGGAGACATCCGCGAGCACCGCGCGTCTGGTCAGATAGCGGTCGCCGCCCGCAGTCCGAACCTCTGTCGCCACTCCCCCGGTGACCTCGATCGACGTCACCTCCTCGCCGCAACGAATTTCTGCGCCGTTCCGTCTCCCTCGTTCCGCCATCGCGGCGGAGAGTGCGCCGGCCCCACCGACCGGGACGACGTACCCGTCGTCCTGCGCGAGCATGGTCAGGAGATATCCCATGACTCCGCTTCCGGGTGCGTCGACCGGTGTGTCGGCGTGCATTGCGTTGCCCAGCAACAACACCCGGGCGGATTCCCCGTCGAACAGCTCGTGCGTCATCCGGCGTGCGGGCAGCATGAGGAAACGCACGAGCCGGAGTGCTTCCGCGGTGCCGAGCTGCGACAGCAGTCGTCGTGGTCCGCGGACGGGGGGAAACGGGCTGAACAGGGTGTCGAGGAACGGTTCCTTGACGTCCTTCCACTGCTCGAAGAGCCGGAGCCACGCCTGTCCGTCCCCCGGTTGCCTGCGCTCGAGGTCGGCCGCTGTGTCAGTGGGGTCCCGGTGGATCAGCGGGGCATCGTCGTCGTCCGGGTACCTGGGGTGCCCGACCGCAGCGGGCGCCTGACTCCATTGCAGACCCACACCCTCGAGGTCGAGGTGCCGGATCGCCGGCGACACCGCCGCCAGCGGATAGAACGCACTGAACAGGTCGGTACGGAAACCCGGGAAGAGTTCGGCCGACCTGACGGCGCCACCCGGTTCCGGTTGCTGTTCGAGGAGGACGACATCCCAGCCGGCCTCCGCCAGGGTGGCCGTCGCGGCGAGACCGTTGGGCCCGGCTCCGATGACGACGGCGTCGACTGTCCGCACTGTCACGGCGTCAGGGTTTCGTGTTTCGCTCGGCGAGGAACGAGAGCCGGCGCAGGCACTCCAGATTTCGGGGGAGGACCGCGAGGTCCTGCGCCGTCCGCGGAACCCACTTCAGCGGTACGGAGGCTGCGGCCTCGGACATCTGGAGGTGGCAGCCGGATCCACGCGGCTCCAGTCGCAGTCGCACAACAGCCTTCGTGGGCGTCACCTGGGCCAGCAGCCGCAGTTCACGATTCTCTTCGGCGAACAGGACCTCGGTGGAGTCGTCGATCAACGCGGGCCAGGCACCGACCGAGTGATGCAAACGGCTTCCGACGGCGGGCCAGTCGGCGGAGACGGCACGCATGCGTGACGCCCCGACCACCCAGGACGGGTACAGCCATCCGTTGGCGAGAACGGACCACACGTCCGAAGCCGAAGCCGACGTGTCGCAGTGTGCTTCGATGACGACCACTCCCTCGAACGAGTACCTCATGGACTCCCAGCGCTTACCCACGTTCCCCGGATCGAAAACGTGAGCTACGCAATGGTCGCCACGCACCGGGCACTGTGGTTTGCTCGAGCCTATGTCTTCGGAATCCTCTACCGCCGTGAGAGCAGCGCTGTTCGACGTCGACGGCACGCTGGTCGACTCCAACTATCTGCACGTGCGAGCGTGGCAGCGAGCGTTCCGGGAGGTCGGGCACGACGTCGACGCGTGGCGGGTGCATCGCGCGATCGGACTGGATTCGTCGCTTCTCCTGGAATCGCTACTCGGCGACGACGCGGACACGCTCGGGGACCGCGCGAAGGACCTCCACAAGACGTATTACCTCGGCGCGCGGGACAGCATGCGGCCGCTCGCCGGCGCCCGGGAACTGATCCGCGAACTGCACGGGCGTGGTGTGCAGGTCGTCCTCGCCACCTCCGCTCCCGAGGAGGAGCTGGACGTGTTGCGGGAGGTCCTGTCGGTCGACTCGTACATCGCGCACACCACGTCGTCCGAGGACGTCGATTCCGCCAAACCGGATCCCGGAGTGGTTCGCGCAGCGATGGACCGCTCGTCCACGTCCTCGGACACTGCGGTGATGGTGGGTGACGCGGTGTGGGACGGCAAAGCGGCGTCCCGCGCCGGGGTCACCTTTGTCGGTCTCCTCAGCGGCGGAATTTCCCGCGCCGAATTGACAGAGGCCGGCGCGGAGGCGGTGTTCGAGGATGCACAGGACCTACTGGACCACCTCGAGTCCAGTCCGCTCGCGAGGCTGTTGGGGTCCTAGGCTCCGCGGGACGACCACGCCTGCGCGATCTCGGGATACGCGTCAGCGATCTCGTCGACACGCTCGTCGGTCGCGGTGTCTATCTCGGCGCGATGGCGCTGCGCTGTGACCAACGGCCCCTCCGATCCCCCGGATCCCGAACCTCCGGCAGGCGCGTTCGCCTCCCATTCGTGGATCACCTCGTCGAGGCGAAGTGCGACGAATTCCTTCTTGCTCTCAGTCATCACCTGTTCCTTTCGTTGCGTCGTGCCGAAAACGCCGTGGTTTCACGACTGTGCCCCTACGCCCTCACCGGCTGCGAACCGCGATTCCGAATCGGTGACCAGCCCGATCGACACGAGTGGGCGGGGGAAGAGCAGATCGGTGAGGTAGGCAAGAGCGACCGCCCAGCGGTTGGCCGCGTTCGGCATCGCGTAGAGGTGGTAGGCGCGCGTGACCACCTTCGCGAGGAACCCCGACAGCTGAATGCCGAGGGGGTTCGCGACGGCGAACCCCGGGCCGAGATCCACGACGAGACCCATGTCGCGATGGCTGTACGGTTTCGGGTCGCCGACGCCCAGGCTTGCCGCGACGTTGCGGGCCAGGGCCTGTCCTTGCCGCACGGCGTGCTGGGCGGTGGGAGGGGTGACCGATCCGTTGTTCTTCGGATCGGGAACAGCCGCGGCGTCGCCGCCAGCGAAGACATCGGGATGCCCGTCCACCGAGAGGTCGGGGCGCACCGTCAATCTCCCCTTCTCGCTGGGTAACCCGAGCGTGTCGATGAGCGGGCTGGCGGTCACGCCCGTCACCCAGGCGACGGTGCGGGTGGGGACCACGGTGCCGTCGTCGAGCGTGACGTGGTCGGGTCCGAGTTCCGTGAGGGTGGTTTCCAGGCGCACGTCGATGCCCCGGGAGCGCAACACGTCCAGAACCTTGCCGCCCAGCTTCTCCCCCACCTCCGGCATCACCGTGTCGGCGGCGTCGAGCAGCAGAAACCGGATCTTCGCGGGGTCGAGTTTTCGCCGTGCGGCCGCTTCGTCGGCGAGGGCGCGCAGTTGCGCGGTGAGTTCCGTGCCCGCGTAGGACGCACCCACGACGACGACCGTTCGGCGGGCATCGGCAACCGAAGGGTCGGTGTCCCGCTCGGCGAGTTCGATCTGGGTGAGGAGCTGGTCGCGGAAGTACAGCGCCTCGGCCGGCGTCTCGAGCCCCCTCGCGTGCTCGGCGAGCCCGGGAATGTCGAACAGGCGGGTCACCGATCCGGGGGTGATTACCACCCGGTCCCAGGCCACGTCCTCGACGCCCTGCTCGCAGTCGGTCACGTGCACGGTGCGGGACTCGAAGTCGACGGAATCGACGCTGCCCTTCACCAGTTCGACGTTCGGCAGCGCCTCGGACAGAGGAACGGTGACGAACCGAGCGTCCAGGATTCCGCCCGCCACCTCCGGTAGGAGCGGGGTGTACAGCATGTAGTCGTGTGGCGAGATCATGGTGATGCGGGCATCGGTCCCCCGGAGACGCCGCACGAGAGCACGTGCGCATTCGAATCCGGCGAAGCCGCTTCCCACCACTACGATGCGAGTTGGCTCTCCAGCTGATTCGTTGGTCATACAGAACACTGTCCCCACCCTGGGATCGAACGAAACAATCGCCGGCGTCGCTGCACCGCGGTGTGAGGACGGCGAATACGGGTACTCGCCGTACCGAGAGCGATCGATGGGATCGAATGCGAAGGGCGGGAAGATGAGTGCCGTATCGAAGGCAATGTACAAACCGTTGGCGCTGGCCGCGAGTGTCGCCGGCGGAATCGCGGCCAGTGCGGTTTTCGGTCAGGTGTGGAAGCGTGTCGCCGGCGAATCGGAGGCTCCCGACCCCCAGGATCTCTCACGCAGCACCCGCGAAGTGCTGATCGCGGCGGCCGTGCAGGGCACCGTATTCGGCCTGGTCAAGGCGGCGGTGGACCGCGCAGGCGCGCAGGGATACCGGAAGCTGGCGCACGCCGACCCCCGGTAGATCGAGGCTGTTGTCATAGAACCCCTTAGGCTGAGCCGATGCGTACTCGTTTCGCGGAAAACCTCGACAGCCTGTCCGGCGATCTCGCCTCAATGTGCCGGCTGTCCGTTACCGCGATGTCGGAGGCGAGCGACGCACTGCTGCAGGCAGACCTCGAGCTCGCCGAGCACGTCATCGACGTGAGCGGCGAGCTCGACGATGCCGCGGCGCACTGGGAGAAGCGTGCCTTCGCCCTGCTGGCGCTGCAGGCACCGGTCGCGCACGACCTCCGATTCATGGTCGGCGGCCTCCACATTTCCGCGGATCTGCACCGCATGGGCGGTCTCGCTGTGCACATCGCGAAGATCGCCCGTAGACGGCATCCCGATCACGTCGTTCCCGACGAGGTGCTGGACGTGTTCACCGAGATGGGCGCCGTCGCCGTCGCGCAGGCGAGGGAAACCGAGCAGGTGCTGCAGCACCGCGATCCCGAGCGCGCACGCGGCTTGCTGACGGCGGACGAGGCGATGGACGATCTCCATCGGAGCCTGTTCACGATCACCCAGGCCGAGGACTGGCCGCACGGTGTCCAGTCGGCCGTCGACATCACCCTGCTCGGCCGCTTCTACGAGCGGTTCTGCGACCACACGGTCGAGATCGGCAGGCGCGTCATCTTCCTCGAGACCGGGAGCCTGCCCGAACAATGAGGGCGACTCCGGGTCAGCTCAACCCTTCCGCCGCGGCCACCGACGGCACCGGACCCCGGGTGTAGACGTCGAGGTGGAAGTCCGCGTCCCGGTACGCCCCGGCACGGTGGAGGCCGTCGGTCGCCGCGACCGTCTCGTGCACCGCGCGCCCGGTCTGCGGATACTCCGGTACCGAATGCTGCCAGTGGACCGCCACGAGGGTGCCACCCTCTTCGAGGGCGTCGACGGCACGTCCCAGCGTGGTCGTGAGGTCGGCGGGCGTCAGGTAGTACAGCACCTCACTGAGCACCACGAGGTCGAAGCTGCCGGGTGGCCACGGGTCGAGCAGCGATGCCCGGCCGAGTTCCACCCGGTCTGCCAGTCCTTCGCGACGCAGACGGTCCCGTGCGCTCTCCAGCGCACGCGGTACCACGTCGGTTGCGACGACCCGGTCGCAGCGTCGCGCCAGGTGCGCCGTGAGCACGCCGATCGAGCACCCCGGTTCGAACGCCCGCCGATAGTGCGGACGGGGCAGGGCCGCGAGAGTGAGCGCGTACTTGCGGCGTTCGTACCATCGTTCGTCGAAGCCCCACGGATCCGCCGATTCGGCGTACATCGTTTCGAAGTAGCCGGGATCCATCGCGCTCACCACAGCACCCATTCCGTTGTCCGCATCAGTCTCGCGAGCACCCACGGCGGGAGGATCGCGGCGTCCCGCGGGTCTTCGGAAAGCGGGAGAATCTGGGTGCGGAATTCGTCGACGGCACGGCGTTTGCGTTCCAGGATCTCCGCGGCCGGGGTCAGGACGCGTATCCGGTTCCAGGGCACCGCCGGATCGGCCGGCCGCGCCCAGTGCCACATCCAGACCGGATACTCGATCAGTCGGTGACCGGTGATCGAACAGGCTTCTGCCGCAGCTCTTCCGGTGGCTTCGTGATCGGGATGGCCGTCGCCTCGCCAGGTGGCGAGCACCCACACCCTCTCCGCTTCTCCGGGGGTCGCGGTGAGCACGTCGACGAGGCGGGTGGTGAGTTCGTGCTCGTGCGCGCTCACCCCGCCGTCCGGTATTCCGAGTCGCAGTGGTTCGCCGACACCCAGCAGTGCTGTCGCCTGGTTCGATTCCGCGATCCGTGCGGCGGCCAGTGCGTCGGGCGTCAGCGTCGGCGAGTCGGGGTGGGACGCCGCACCGTCCGTCACCGCCACCACCACGACGGGAATACCGGCGGCCGCGGCAGTGGCCATCAGCGCGCCCACACCGAGTACCTCGTCGTCGGGATGTGGTGCGACGACGACCAACCGGTCGCACTCCGCGAGTGGTACCGGCTGGAAGGGGGTGGACGCCAGCCACGGCTGCCATTCGTCCTCCGGTGTGCCGCGCGCGGCCACCGGGAGCTCCCGGAATCTGGTGCCGTTGTCCACTGTCAGTCCTCCCCCGCGACGAGTGCGCCGAGTGTCGCGAGATCGCGCTCGGCGTGGGATTGCCGGATGTACACGAGGAGGTCCGCGACATTGCGGGCATGGCCGGCATCCGTCGCGAGGGGCGCGGCACCCAGCGCGCGGCCGACGCGGTCGATAACGTCGCTCGCGGTCCGCTCGATCAGCGCCCGCACCCGGAACGCGCGCGTCTGAGCGGACCTCCGATCGAGGGGGCTCGCATCCACCTCCCCGGCCGCGGACTCGAATGCCCATCGTGCCGCGCTGACGGCGACGTCGATCGCGCCGAGGTGCGCGAGCTGGTGACTGTCCGCGCGGCCGCTCCGGGCCCGCACCCGCAGCGGTTCGGCGACGGCGAGCGCGCCCCCGAACCAGCACGCCGCCACCCCGATGCCGCCGTGCCAGAACCCGGGACGGTCGAGGTACTCGTCCGCAGCGCCGACCGGTCGCGCGGGAACGCCGTCGAACGTCACCGATTCGGTGTCGGTCGCCGCCATGCCCGAATTTCGCCAGCCTCCGTGGCCCGCCGTGACACCCGATTCCCGCAGGTCGACGGCGAACAGCCGGGGTTGCCCGTCGACTCGTGCCGTGACCAGGGCATGCGTGCACATCGACGCCCCGGAGCACCATGCCTTCGTCCCCCGCAGGCGCCACCCGGCCGCGTCGTGGGAGGCGTCCAGCACGGGGTGCGGTGGCTCGCTGGCCCACACACCCCAGAACTCGTTCCGGCCGGCGCGGGTCCCGTCGAGTTCGGCGAGGATCGCGTCCGCGTCTGCGTGCGCCTCGAGGAGCCGGCCGACCGAGAGGTCGTGGCGGCACCACTGCGTCAGCCGCGCCCATCGGGCTGCGGTCGAGCCGCCGCCCGGCAGCGGCAGTTCCGCGTCCCCCGATAGGATGATCGCCCGCACTGCTGCGGCGGCGGGGCTGCTGTCGTGGGTCACGTCGGCGCTCATCGGTCCTGCAATCCCTCGAGGTACGTGGCGAACCCCTGCGGAGCTCGGGCCTCGACTCGCGCCGACGTCTCCACCGGGGCGTCGATACTCCACACCACGTTCGCTCCCCGCCCGACCATCCGCTGCACCAGATCCACGTCCTCGTGCGCGGGCAGTGCGGCAAAACCTCCCACCGCCCGATACAGATCCGCGGAGAATCCGAGGGACGCGCCGTGCACGTGCCCATGGGCGGCGCCGGACCGGTAGGCGCTGCCGTACCACGACCGGACGTGGTCGGGCCAGCCCGACCAGTCGGTGACCGCCACCGTGCCCGCCACCAACTGCGCCCCACGACTCGCGTGCTGCAGGTGGGACGAGAGCCAGTGGGCGGGGACCTGCGAGTCCGCGTCCGTCGTGGCGAACCATTCGTGTGAGCGTGGGGCGACCCAGTCGAAACCCGCACGACGGGCCGCGCCGACGTTCCGCGCACCCAGGACCACGACGTCGACGTCCGCTTCACGGACGACGGCTTCGCTGCCGTCGGTACATCCGTCGAGCACCACCACCGTCGTGACCGGCACGGACACCTCCCGCGCGGCGGCACGCAACCCCTCCAGACAGTGCGGCAACAGCGCTTCTTCGTCGTGGGCGGGCACGACCACCGTGATGTGCTCGACGCGCATGACGTCCCCCTCCTGATCACTCACTGTTTCCGGGTTCAGCAAGTACCCAGTCCGTCGTCAGAGGAACCACAACCGTTCGGCGTTGACGACGGCAACCTGGTGCGCGACCGGGACGGGTAGCGCACCCAGCAACGTACGGATTTGACGTCCCCGGGTCTTCACCGTCTCCGCCCTGCCCACGGTGTCCGTGCCGACGACGAATCGGTCGCGATGCCGGGTGATCACTTCCACCCAGTCGGCGGCGACGTCGGAGCCGTCGACGATTCGATCCAGCAGCACCCACGACAGTTCGACGGTCAAGTTCGGGTGCCGACCCAGTAGTTCGCGGACCAGGCCCAACTGACCGCTGGGGTCGACGCGGCGCGACACGCCCGCGTGGCACCAGACGACGGAGGTCGACCGATGCCGTTCGAGGGCTCGCTCGAGTGCGCCGATGTATTCGTGCCTGCCCGGCATTCCGGTCGAGGCGGAGTCGTGATGGAGCGAGATCGGCACCTCCTTCTCGGCGCAGAACGCGAGAACCTCGTCCATCGCCACGTGGTCGGGAGAGGGCACCTCGCCGAGCGTGAGATTCGTGAGGTCGTCGTGCCGGAACATGACCTCACCGACACCGGCCCAGCGATCGGTGCGACTCCACACGAATTCGACATGCTCGACCGCGAGGCGGTCGGTGGGATCGAAACCACAGACGAGCGGCGCCACCGTCAACCGGCCGTCGGATTCGAGTTCGGGTAGCAGGTCGAGGACGATGGCGTCGGTCAGCGAGTGGTAATGACACGGCGCGTTGTCGTCGAGGTAGTAGTCCGGCCGCACCGGCTCGGCCGTCGACCACTTCTTCTTCAGCGGGAGACCGAACACCACGGCGCGCTGCGCACCGGCGTCGACCAGGGTGTCGCGTAATTCGTGCACGGCGGCGGGATGTTGCAGGAAGTCCACCAGATGCACGTGCGTGTCGATCCACTGAGCAGAGGCCATGTGGTCCGATATACCAGCAATTCCCGCGGGAGCCGACTCTGATTCGGGATCGGTGCCCGCGGGTAACCTCCCGCCATGAATGTCGCGGACAGCCCCCGCTACCGGAAGATCACCCTCACCGTGGACGGTGAGGAACGGACACTCGAAGTCGACACCCGCACGACGCTGCTCGACGCGCTTCGCGATCACCTCGGGGTGACCGCGCCCAAGAAGGGCTGCGACCACGGCCAGTGCGGCTCGTGCACCGTCCTCCTCGACGGCAGACGGGCCACGTCATGCCTCACGTTCGCCGTCGCCCACGACGGGGACCGCGTCGTCACCGCGCACGGACTGGCCGACGGAGAGGTGCTGCATTCCGTTCAGCAGGCATTCGTCGAGCAGGACGGACTGCAGTGTGGTTACTGCACGCCCGGTCAGATCTGTTCGGCGATCGGGATGTTCGACGAGTTCCTGGCCCTGCACCCGAGCGCCGTCACCGAGAACCTGACCGCTCCGCCCGAACTCACCGACGACGAGATACGGGAGCGGATGAACGGAAACCTCTGCCGGTGCGGCGCGTACCCGAACATCCTCGCGGCGATCAGGCAGGCGGCGGAGGCGTGATTCCCTTCGATTACGAGCGGGCCACCGACGTCGACAGTGCCGTCGCCACGGTCACGGGTGACCCGCGGGCGTCGTTCCTCGCCGGCGGCACCAACCTCGTCGACCACATGAAGCTGGGGGTGGCGCACCCGCATCTCCTCGTCGACGTGAGCCGTCTCCCCCTCGACGACGTCGTCGAACTTCCGGACGGCGGGCTCCGGATCGGGGCGGCCGTCCGCAACAGCGATCTCGCCGCGCACGACGTCGTCCGCGCCCGGTACCCGATGCTGTCGCGCGCGCTCCTCTCCGGTGCGTCGGGACAGCTGCGCAATGTCGCGACCACGGCGGGAAACCTGCTTCAGCGGACCCGGTGCGTGTACTTCCAGGACGTCTCGACGCCGTGTAACAAGCGGGAGCCCGGCACCGGATGTTCCGCGATCGGCGGTTACGTGCGCTACCACGCCATTCTCGGCGCGTCGGAGCACTGCGTCGCTGTGCACCCGTCCGACATGGCCGTCGCGATGGCGGCGCTCGACGGTGTCGTGGTGGTGCGCAGTGCCGACGGTGAACGGCGAATCCCGTTGAGCGAGTTCTACCGGCTTCCCGGGGACCGGCCCGAGCACGACACCGTCCTCGCGCACGGCGACCTCGTGACCGCCGTGGAGCTGCCCCCGCCGCCCGCCGGAAACCGGTCCGCGTATCGGAAGGTGCGCGACCGTGCCTCCTTCGCGTTCGCGCTGGTGTCGGTGGCCGCCGAGCTGACGATCGAGGATGCGTCGATCACGTCGGCACGGGTCGCGCTCGGCGGGGTCGCACACCGGCCCTGGCGCGCCACGCTCGCCGAGGAGGTCCTCGTCGAATCGCAGCCGACGGAGGACACGTTCACCGAGGCCGCTGGCGCGGAACTCGCGGCGGCACAACCACTTCCGGGAAACGAATTCAAGGTCGAACTGACCCGGCGGGTGCTCGTGTCGGTACTTCGATCACTCACCGAGGAGGCGCGCCGATGACCCTCGTCGATCCGAAGGTGATCGGAACCTCCGCCGAGCGGCTGGACGCCCACGACAAGGTGACCGGTTCGGCGTTGTATGCGTTCGAGTACCCCGTGGAGCAGCCGACGTATCTGCATCCGATCCTGTCGACGATCGGACGCGGCCGGGTCAGGGCGATGCACACGGCCGACGCGGAAGCCCTGGACGGGGTGCTCGCGGTCCTGACGGTGTTCGACGCGCCCCGCCTCGCGGACACCTCGGACGGGGAACTCGCGATCCTGCAGGACCCCGAGGTTCACTTCCGCGGCCAGTTCGTGGGTGCGGTGGTCGCGGAGACACCGGAGGTCGCCCGGCACGGCGCGAGCCTCGTGCGTGTCGACTACGACGTGGAATCCCACGACACCGACTTCCATTCCGGCCGGGACGACCTGTACGCCCCCGAAGACGTGAACGCGGGGTTCCCGACCGACACCGAGGACGGCGACGTCGACGCGGCACTCGCCGCCGCCGCGGTCACGGTCGATCAGGTGTACTCCACCGCGATGGAACACAACAATCCGATGGAACCGCACGCCGCCATCGCCCGATGGACCCCGGGCGGCAGCGGACCGGTTCTGACGCTGCACGATTCGACGCAGGGCGTCCACTCCGTGCGGCAGACGCTGGCACCGATGTTCGGACTTGAAGTCGAGCAGATGCGGGTGATCGCCCCGTACGTCGGCGGCGGCTTCGGCTCCAAGGGACTGCCGCACGCGCACGACGTGCTCGTGGTGCTGGCGGCGCAGCGGGTGGACGGCCGGCCGGTGAAGTTCGCGCTCACCCGGCAGCAGATGTTCGCCCTCTCCGCGTATCGCACCCCGACGGTGCAGCACATCCGGCTCGGGGCGGATGCGGACGGACGGCTGACCGCGCTCTCCCACGAGGCGATCGTGCAGTCCGCGAAGATCAAGGAATTCGCCGAACAGGCGGCAGTCCCGTCGCGGCTGATGTACTCCGCGGGCACCCGGTACACCACCCACCGTCTCGCGTCCCTCGACGTGCCCGCCCCCTCCTGGATGCGTGCGCCCGGCGAGACCCCGGGCATGTTCGCGGCCGAGGTGGCGATGGACGAACTGGCCGAGGCCTGCGGACTCGACCCGATCGAACTGCGGATCCGCAACGAACCCGACGTCGACCCGAGTACGGGCCGCCCCTGGTCGGGTCGGCGCCTCACCGACTGCCTGCGGGAGGGCGCCCGGCGCTTCGGGTGGGCGGACCGCGACGCGACGGCGCGGGCCGGGTCGGACTCCGAGTGGCAGGTGGGGATGGGCGTCGCGTCCGCAACGTATCCCGCCAACACGTCACCGGGATCGGTTGCCCGGATCGTGTACGAATCCGACGGCACGTACACCGTGCAGATCGGGTCGGTCGACATCGGCACCGGCGCATGGACCGCGCTCACGCAAATCGCTGCCGACGCTCTGGGCTGTCCCCTCGACGCAATCGTCCTGCAGATCGGCGACACGAATCTTCCGTCGGCGACCGTCGCAGGCGGCTCCACGGGTAGCAGTTCCTGGGGCAGTGCGATCGTCGCGGCGGCCCGGGCGTTCCGGGACCAGCACGGCACGTCACCCGCCCCGGGCGCGGCGACGAGTGCGGGGACGCCCGACAACCCCGACGCCGACAAGTTCGCGCTCCACTCGTTCGGTGCCCACTTCGTGGAGGCGCACGTCCACCGGGACACCTGCGAGATCCGCGTCGAACGCATGCTCGGGGTGTTCGCGATCGGCCGGGTGATCAACACCCGCACGGTTCGGTCGCAACTCCTCGGCGGGATGACCATGGGCATCTCGATGGCCTTGCACGAGAGCAGTGTGAACGACCCCCGATTCGGTCACGTCGTGACCCAGGACCTTGCCTCCTATCACGTCAGCACGCACGCCGACATCAGGTACCTCGACGCGGTGTGCCTCGACGACGTCGACGAGCACGCCAACCCGATGGGATCGAAGGGCGCCGGCGAGATCGGCATCGTCGGGGCCGCGGCCGCGGTGGCGAACGCTGTTCGTCACGCCACCGGCGTCCGGGTCCGGAAGGTGCCGATCCACCTGGACGATCTGCTGCCCGGGTGATCCACCGGGGCAGCTAGCGCACGTCCCACGCCTGCGCGAGGGACGTGCGCAGGTGACTTTTCATCGCACGGATCTTCTGGACATCGGTGGATTTCGGTGCGAGTCCCTCGAGCACGAGTTCCATGAAGCGTCGGCGGCTGACACCGAATCGCTCCAGCAGTTCCGCCGCGCTGGCACCACCGAACGGTGCCCACTGGATCGCGAAGCTGATCATCCACCGGGCATCCGAGCTCACCGAGTGCATCTGCGCGAGCAGATCGCACCGGCGAAGCGCCAGGCGCAGCCACTCGGTGCCGAACGCTTCCTCCGGTTCGTCCGCGGTCTGTGTCGTCACGCCGATCACCGCTGACCGGCGGAGCGGACCGCGAACACCGGCAATTGTTCCGCCCTCGACGCGGGGCGGAACTCGACGCGAACCGGACAGTCGGACGGTGCCGGGACGTCGCCGTCGATCCAGGTGTAGACCCACGGACCCTCGTCGAGTTCGACGATCGCGATCGTGCACGGGACGAGACCACGGTCCGCCTCGTTCACCTCACGGTGAACCACCTTCGAGGACACGATCGATCCGACGCCACACGACGGGACACGCTCGAGGTTCGACCCCTGACAAGCGGAGCAGGTGGCCATCAACGGCGCGAGCAGGGTCGTGCAGTTGAGGCAGCGTTGGATCATCAGCTCGCATTTCTGGGCGAGTCCCTGCCAGCGGGTCATGCCGTCCGTGGTCACGCCGTCACCCCCGTGAGTTCCTGCCCCACCACGTCGTCTGCCATTCGGTTTCCCCCGATCCACACAAGACACCGGTCGGTGTGCGCCCGACGGAGAATCGGGGGCCGTGGAAGTTGGGGGTCGGGCTTTCGGTGTGTTCGGGGATCAGTGGACATCGGGGGCCTCGGTCTGGAGCCGGATTGGGGGGACGCGTACGAGCATCCCGTCCGCGGCGGCGAAGTACAGCGGCTGAACGACCCGGGGACATACCTATTTCGTCCCGTGCAGGTGCCCGGTCAGGGGCGCGGGTCCTGTGCGTGTTCGACGATCCACGCCGCGATCTGGGTGCGCGAGTTGAAACCCAGTTTCGCGAGAATGTGCTCGACATGCCCCTGCGCCGTGCGCTGGGAGATCACCAACCGGGCCGCGATCGCCTTGTTGGTGAGCCCGTCGGCGACCAGTTCCGCGACCTGCCATTCGCGTCGGGTCAGGTGCGTCGCCCCGTTCGACGCCGACACCGCCTCCGGTCGCTGCTCGTCGAGCGCGTACGCGACCGCATCGTCGAACGACGTGTGCATACCGTGGTCGAAGGCGGCGTCGAACGCGCGGTCCCCGATCACGGCGCGGGCCTGCTGCTCGCATTCCGCGTGGTGGACGAGCAGGTTGGGGTAGACGGTGCTGGGGTTGCCGACGGTCTGCGCGACCGCCTCCGCGGCGCCCATCAGTTCGGCGGCCTGCTGGGCCCGGCCGGCACCCACGGCGACCCAGGCGAGCACCTCGAGTGCCCCGCACGCGCTGATCCGGTCGTCGACCAGATGGGACAGCCGCAGTCCCTGCTTCACGTAGTCGTCGGCGAGGGCGAGGTGTCCGCGTTGCCACGCAGCCATTCCCGCCGCCCACAGCGACCAGCCCCGGTACACGGACTCGCCGTGGGCCTCGGTCAGGGCGAAGATCTCGGATCCGCACATCTTCGCCACTGCCCCGTCGCCCTGCATGCCGCTCACCAGCGCCAACCCGAGCAGTCCCCACGTCAACTGGAGCAGGTTGCCCTTGTCGCGGAATTCGGCGAGCGCATCTTCGAAGCATGCCCGTGCGCGCGGGAGGTCCCCGGCGAACATGGCGCAGCACCCGGCGGCGTGGACCACCAGGGCACGCATCAGCATGTCACCGTTCCTGTCGGCGAGGACGGCGCCCTCGTCGACCAGTGCTTTCGCGGCCTCGCGGTCGCCGTGCATGCCCGCGAGCACGCTGTCGACGTACAGCGCCTCGATCCGTTCCCGGCTCGCGCCGCCCGGGTGCCGTCCCAGCAGCTGTCCGAGCCAACGGCGACCCTCACGGAGCAGTCCGCGGGCGCGCCAGTACGGGTACAGGGCGGCGGCGATCCGCAGCCCCGTCTGGGCCTCCCCCGGCTCGGTCAGGCTGAAATGGAGGGCCGCCCGCACGTTCAGCGTCTCCGCGTCGAGCCGGCTGATCCACATCACCTGCCGGGGTCCGATCCACTCGGCCTCGCACTGCACCACCAGCTGCTCGTACCAGTCGCGGTGCCGCCGGCGCAGCGACACGTACTCCCCGGTCTCCTGCAATTTCTCACGGCCGTAGTCACGCACCGTCTCGAGCAGGTGGTACCGCACCGCCGGCCCCGACTCCTCGCGGATCAGGATCGATTTGTCGATCAACGACGCCACCACGTCGAGGACGTTCTCCACCGGCAGGTCGCCGGCGCAGATTCCCTCCACCGCGTCCAGTTCGAAGCCGCCGGCGAACACCGACAGCCTCGCCCACAGCGCGCGTTCCTCCTCGGTGCACAGCTCGTGACTCCAGTCGACGCACAGCCGCAGGGTCTGCTGCCGGCTCGGCGCGCCCCGCGATCCGACCGTCAGCAGCCGGTAGCGGTCGGTCAGCCGCTGCAGGATTTGTTCCGCCGACATCACCCGCAGCCGCACCGCCGCCAGCTCGATCGCCAACGGCAATCCGTCCAGCCGGCGGCAGATCCGGGCCACCGCCACATGATTCTCCTCGGTGAGTTCGAACTCCGGCACCGCGGTGGCCGCCCGCTCGACGAACAACGTCACCGCCTCGTACTGCGGCAGCCCCTGCAGGGACGAGCGTTCGGGTTCGGGCACTGTCAGCGGCGGCACCCGCAGTACCGCCTCGCCGCCGATGGCCAGCGGTTCGCGGCTCGTCGCGAGGATCCGTAACTCCGGGCAGCTCCGCAATAACGTCTCCGACAACGCGGCGGCCGCGGCGACCACGTGCTCGCAGTTGTCGAGCACCAGCAGCAGTTGCCGGGTCGCGAGGTACTCGGTCAGCAGCACCTCCGGGTTCCCGGAGCGCTGCTCGCGCAGTCGCAGTGCCGCCGACACGGCGTCGACGAGTGTCGTGTCGTCGTCCAGCTCCCCCAGCTCGACCAGCCACACGCCGTCCTCGAATGCGCGGCTCGCATCGGCGGCCACGCGCAACGCCAGCCGGGTCTTCCCGACACCGCCGATCCCGGCGAGTGTCACCAGACGTGACACGGACAGCAGACGTCGCGCCTCGGTCACCTCACGGCGACGGCCGACGAAACTCGTCAGTTCGTGGGGCAGGTTTCCCACTGTGCCCTTCACTGCCGCCGGCATCACACCGTCACTCTCGACTCGCAGCCCCCTGCGCACACGGTACTCCCGGTGCGCGGCGGCAACGACGCTTTCGGCTGCGGGTCCGCGGTCTCGGGGCCCTGCGAACCGGATCACCTCGTCCAGCGGGTGGGCGCCCAGCGACCGGTGTAGGACCGGATGCGGTTGGCGCGGCGGGCCGGCCGGCGAGTGGCGGCCTCGGTCAGGCTGTGCGGGATCATGGCGATCCGGGCGCCGTCGACCACGTAGGCGGCCCCGGTGACGAACATTGCGGCCGGCGCGGTCAGGTACGACGCGACGGCGGCGACTTCCCGGTCGTCGGGGCCGGGCGATGCGAAGTCCGGTTCGACTGCGGGCACCACGACCGAGTTGACGGTGATCGAGTATCGCGCCAGTTCGGCGGCGAGCAGGCCGGTGAGTCCGCCGAGCCCGGACGACGAGGGGGTGATGTTGACGATCCGGCCGCCCTCACCGCTCGCGATCATGTAACGCACGGCGCGTTGAATGCACTCGACGGCGGTGCTGCCGGGGCAGCTGACGAGAACGCCGATTCCGC
This sequence comes from Rhodococcus sp. A14, assembly GCF_011603105.1. Taxonomy (NCBI): domain Bacteria; kingdom Bacillati; phylum Actinomycetota; class Actinomycetes; order Mycobacteriales; family Nocardiaceae; genus Rhodococcus; species Rhodococcus sp. A14. The sequence continues at coordinate 23,906 of NZ_JAAOQS010000042.1, forward strand.
CCAGTTCCCGGGCGAACTCGTCGACGGCGGCCGCGGAGTCGGGCAGGTCGGCCAGATCCATGCGCTGCACGGCCGCGTTCACCGATCTGGACCGGATGTCGGCGGCGGTGGACTCGGCGCTGTCCCGGTCCGCGGCGTAGGCGAGGCCGATGTGGAACCCGTCGTCCGCGAGCGCCAGTGCGACCGCTCGGCCCATCGGCGAGTCCGATCCGGTCACGACTGCGGTGCGTGTGCTGGGGTGCATGAGTTCGGAATACCCCCTGGTAGATCTGCTCAAACGCTCAACTTTCGGACTGTGTACGGGCAGAACACAATCCGGCGACGAGCCGCACCCGCAACCCGTCGCTGATCGCCGCCGCACCAATCAGCAGTTGGACGGCGCCGGGTCGCCCCGGAACCGGGCGTCGAGGTAGTCCAGGGCGGTCGGCAGGCCCAGCACGGCGGTGGTCAGGTGGTCGGGGCTCGGGAACAGATCGGATTGCACCTTGGCGCCGGCGGCGCAGTAACGCGCGACGGTCGCCTCGATCGAGTCGACCGGGATGAGTACGTCTGTCGGGCTGTGCCATTCGAAGATCGGCGCGGTCGGAACACCCGGGTACAGCTCGACGCTGTTCTCGTTCAGCACCTCCCAGGCCTGCGGGCTGCTCATGAGGTCGGTGGTCTTGGCGACCTCCGTCGCGCTGCGACCGGCGCCGGCCGCCAGAATGCCGTTGGTGCACGCGTTGACCATCTCGTCGCGCATCGCCAGGCCGCGATCGTTGAGTTGCTCGCTGATCGGCAGGCGGTCCGGGTACTCACGCTCGAGTCCGAGTGCCGCCGCCATCGCGAGACCGAATGCCGGATGCGGTTGCATGCCGAGTCCGTTGGCCATCTTGCCGATGTTCATGGGCACACCGCCCTCGGCGACACCGACGATGTTCAGTTCCGGCGCGTACGTGGGTGCGAGCGCCGCGGCCCACGCCGACGCCATGCCGCCGCCGGAGTATCCGGCGAGCGCGACCGGGCTCTCCGCCACACCGAGTTCGGGCACCCGCTGAACCGCGCGGATGCCGTCCAGAGTGATGGTTCCGCCGAGTTTCGCGGCACCGTAGGCACTGTTCGGGCCGAGGTGGTCGGGAAGCGCGACCGTCCAGCCGCGCTGCAGTGCGAGGTTCAGTGCCGGCGCCTCCTTGATCTGGAGGTCGGGGTCGTTCGAGTACAGGGTCCGCGACGGCGCGCACCGCGGTCCGAGCGCGTTGATGATGTGCTGATACGACAGCAGCGGCCCGTTCACCGGCCGGGTGCGGGGTACCAGCACGGTGGTGACCGACGAGATCGGGTGGTCTTCCGAGTTGGTGGTGCGGTACTTCACCTGCCAGACGTCGGTGTCGGGGAAGGCGAGCAGCGGCGGCATCGGACGGACCGCGAGGGGCTCCCCGACCGCTGCAGCGGCCAGCCCCTGCGACTGCAGGTAGAAGGGGTCGGGGTCGGATGCGGGATAGATCGGCACGGCGGCCGCGACTCCGACGTTCGCGACGGTGGTGCAGGCGACGAACGCGGCACATAACGCACCCGCGGTGAGGCTCGTGATACGTGCGCGCTTCATGCCGCCTCCTAGTTTGCCTAGAGATCGATTGTTACCGAGTTCGCAGGAGATATCGGTATTCGGGCCCGCCCGTTACGGCAATGCAATGGACGGCGGGCCCGCCGCAACGAAATCGGGTCAATGCGTGCTCAGATAATCCTCGAGGACCGGCCCCACCACGGCCAGGACCTCGGGTTCGATCATCTGGTTGTGCTCGCACTCGATCTTCACTTCCCGGATGCCTCCGGTGACGGAACTCCGCCACTCCTCGGGTGAATGCTGGTCCGTCGACGCCGATCCGGCGGCGGTGAAGAACAGCAGATCCCCGTCGAACACCTGCGGACGGAAGTTGTTCATGATCCGCGAGGAGTTCGTGAATCCGGCGCTGATCCGCTCGAGGTGCTGCGGCGTCAGTCCCGTCTTCTGCCCGAATGCGTCGTCCAGCAACTCGACCGCGCGCTCGTAGGTGAGTTCCTCTCCGGAGACGGACTCGAGGTCCAGTCCGAGCCCGTGGAGCAACTCGGACACGGTGAGACTCTCCGGGCCCTGGTCGGTCCCGTTCGTCACGTAGCTGTCCATGACGGCCAGCGTGTCGACCGCCTCGCCTTCCCGCCGCAGTTCGACGGCCATCGCGTGGGCGATGACGCCGCCGAGCGACCAGCCCAGCAGGTGGTAGGGCCCGTGCGCCTGGACCTTGCGCATCTCCAGCACGTACTGGTGCGCCAGCTGCTCGATCGACTCGAAGCTCGGGCCGCCGCTGATGATCGGCAACTGCAGGCCGAACGCCGGCCGGTCCTGCGAGAGGTGCTGCAGGAGTCCCGCATAACCCCACGACAGGCCGATGCCGGGATGGATGCAGAACAGGGGCGGCTTCTCCCCTGTCGGCCGCAGCGGGATGACCACACCGAGCGCCTCGTCCACCGGCGACCCGGCCGCGTTCTCGGTGTCGACCCGCAGTGCCAGGCCCGCGGGTGTCGGGTCCAGGAACATCGACTGCAACGGGATCTGCCGTCCGAGGCGTTCCTGCAGCACCGTGATCACCCGGGTGGCGACGATCGAGTTGCCGCCGAGGTCGAAGAAACTGTCGGCGGTGCCGACCCGGTCGACGCCCAGCACCTCGGCGAAGGCCTCGACGATGATCCTCTCGGTCGCCGTCGTCGGGGCCCGGAAGGCCGCGCCGGTGGTGCCGAACTCGGGCGCGGGCAGCGCCTTGCGGTCGAGTTTGCCGACCGGGGTCATCGGGATCTGATCGAGGACGACCACGGCCGACGGGACCATGTGCGCGGGCAGGCGGTCGGCGGCGTGGGTACGCAACTCCGCCGGCTCGAGATCGTGTCCCTCGGCCGCCCGCACGTACGACGCGAGGAGCGTGTCCCCGGACGGTCCGGTGTGTCCGATGGTGGCTGCGAACGCGACCGCGGGGTGGCGGGCGAGGACGGCGTCGATCTCACCGAGTTCGATGCGGAATCCGCGGACCTTCACCTGGAAGTCGGTGCGGCCGATGTACTCGATGGTGTGGTCGCCGCGCCAGCGCACCACGTCGCCGGTGCGGTACATCCGGCGACCGGGCTCTCCGAAGGGGCAGGCGACGAACCGCTCCGACGTCAGCGCCGACCGGTTGTGGTACCCGCGTGCCAGTCCGGGTCCGGTGATGTACAGCTCGCCGGGCACACCCACCGGGACGGGCTGCAGGCGTTCGTCGAGGACCAGCGAACCGAATCCCAGCGCGGGTGCGCCGATGTTCACGACGCCACCCGGACGCATCGGGGCGCTGACGCTCGCCTGGATGGTGGTCTCCGTGGGCCCGTACCCGTTGTGCATGTTGCGGTGCTTGCCCCAGATCTCCACCAGTTCCGGCGGGCAGGCCTCACCGGCCACCGCGAGGACGCGGAGCGATTCGAGTCCCACGTCCTCGATGGACGACAGCGCGGTGGGTGTGATGAACGCGTGCGTCACCGCGTTGCGCCGGAACAGGTCCGCCAGTTCCGTGCCACCGAAGACGGTGGGCGGCACGATCACGACCCGGGCCGAAGCCCCGAACGCCATCATCAGCTCGAAGATCGACGCGTCGAAGCTCGGGGACGCCAGATGCGAGACCCGCGAGTCGTGCGTGACCTGGAACCGTTCGTGTTCCTCCGCGGTGAGGTTGGCCATGCCGCGGTGAGTGACGATGACGCCCTTCGGTTTACCGGTCGATCCCGACGTGTAGATCAGGTACGCCGGATTGGCCAGATGGAGGGGGCGCGGGCGGTCGGCGTCGGTGACCGGCGCCGAGGAGACGGCCGCGACCTGCTCGGCGAACGACTCGTCGTCGAGCACCAGCCACTGCACGGTGTCCGGCAGATTGTCGCGACGATCGGCGACGGTCAGGCCGACGGACGCGCGGCAGTCGGTCAGCATGTAGTCGATGCGGTCCCGCGGGTAGGTCGGGTCGACGGGCACGAACGCCGCACCCGACTTCGCGACCGACCAGATCGACACCACTTCCTCGATCGATCGCGGCATACCGATCGCCACGAACGTCTCCGGCCCGACGCCCTGGGCGCACAGCACCCGCGCCAGCCGGTTGGACCATTCGTCGAGTTCGCGGTAGGTGACCTGCCGGTCCTCGAAGGACAACGCGATCGAATCGGGGTCGAGTGCCGCGGCGGCCGTCAGCAGGTCGGGCCACACCTCGGGGCGCACGTCGGGCTTGCCGCGCGCCGGGACCATCTCCTCGATCTCCGCGTCGTCGAGCAGCGGGAGGGTGCCGATCGACCGGTCCGGGTCGGCGGTGACGGCCGCGAGGATCCGGACGAAGCGGTCCGCGATCGAGCGTGCCGTGGCGGGGTCGAAGAGGGAGACTGCGAAGTCGAGTCCGCCGGCGACACCCGCGGGCGCGCCGTCCTGATCGAACCGCTCGGCCAGGATCACCTCGAGATCCTCTTTCACCACCTTGGTTTCGAGGTCCACGTTCTCGACCCGCAGGCCCGGCAGTTCCAGTGTCGGGTTCTCGTTGTTCTGGAATTCGAGGGCCACCTGGAACAGCGGTGAGTACGACGTGGACCGGGTCGGGTTGAGTTCCTCGACGAGCCGCTCGAACGGCAGGTCCGAGTGCTGGAACGCGGCCAGGTCGGTTTCCCGGATCCGTTGCACCAGTTCGGTGAACGTCGACGCCGGGTCGATCCGGTTCCGCAGGACCAGCGTGTTGACGAACATGCCGACCATGTCGTCCAGGGCGGCTTCACCGCGCCCGGCGACGGGGGTGCCGATGACGACGTCGTCGGTGCTGCCGAGCCGCGCGAGCAGCACGGCCAGCGCGGCGTGGACCGCCATGAACATGGTGGCGTTGTTGGCCCGGGCCAGTGCCGTCAGCCGCTGATGGATGTCGGCGTCGATCGCGAACTCGACCCGATCGCCCTCGAACGTCTGCTGGATCGGGCGCGGTCGGTCGGTCGGCAACTGGATGACATCCGGCACGCCGGCCAGCGTCTCCGACCAGAACCGCAACTGCTGGTTGATCATCGACTCGGGATCGTTCTCCGAGCCGAGTCCGGCGTGCTGCCACAGCGTGTAGTCGGCGTACTGGACGTGCAGCGGATCCCACTGCGGGCCGTCGCCGCCGAGCCGTGACGAGTACGCCACCATGACGTCGCGGGCGAGCGGCGCCAGGGAGAAGCCGTCCGCGCTGATGTGGTGCACCACGATCGTCAGCACGTGATGGTCGGGCGCAATCCGGAACAGCGCCGCCCGGACCGGCACGTCGGTGCTGACGTCGAACCCCCGGGACACCAGATCCATGATGTGCCGCGGCAGGTCGTCCGCCGCCACCGCGACGGTGTCGACCTCCGGTTGCGTATCGGCGGCGGGCAGGATCCGCTGGGTCGGTTCGCTGTCGACCGTCGGGAAGACGGTGCGCAGCGTCTCGTGACGTTCGAGGACGTCGGCCATCGCCAGCCGCAGGGCGTCCTCGTCCAGGGCCCCGGTCAGCCGGACGGCCAACGGAATGTTGTAGGCCGGTGAGGACGTGTCGAACTGGTTGAGGAACCACATCCGCTTCTGCGCCAGCGACAGCGGAATCCGGTCGGGCCGTTCGACCGGCGCGAGCGCGGGGCGGGCGCCGCCGCTCACGCTGTCGGCGACACGTGCGGCCAGGGACCGGACGTCGGGCGCCTCGAACAAGGCGCGCACACCGATGTCGGTGTCGAGGGCGTCCCGCAACCGTGCCGTGACCCGGGTGGCGACCAGCGAGTTTCCGCCGAGATCGAAGAAGTTGTCGTCGATGCCGATCCGTTCGATACCGAGGACGTCGGCGAAGATGTCCACGATCGTGCGTTCGAGATCGTTGGTCGGCGGCTGGAACTCGGTGGTGGTGACGTGGAACTCGGGCGCGGGCAGCGCCGATCGGTCCAGTTTGCCCACCGGGGTCAAGGGGATCTCGTCCAGGAACATGACGCTCGTCGGCACCATGTGCGCGGGGAGCCGGGTCGACAGGTGCGCGGTCAGCTCGGCCGGGTCGATGCCGCCGGCCGTGTTGGGCAGCAGGTAGGTCACCAGCACCGTGTCACCGGACGGGCCGGGAACACCGAGGGTCGCGGCGAAGCTGACCCCGGGGAACGTGGCGATCTCGTTGTCGATCTCGCCGAGTTCGATGCGGAATCCGCGGATCTTCACCTGGAAGTCGCTGCGGCCCACGTACTCGACGGTGTGGTCGGCACGCCACCGGACGATGTCGCCGGTGCGGTACATCCGCTCCCCCGCCTCCCCGAACGGGTTGGCGACGAACCGCTGGCTGCTCAGTTCCGGGCGGCGGTGGTAGCCGCGGGCGAGACCCGCACCGGTGATGTACAGCTCGCCGGGCACCCCGACGGGCACCGGCTGGAGACGTGAATCCAGCACGAGCTCACCGACTCCGCGGATCGGGCCGCCGAGAGTGATGGGTTCGCCCACCGTCATCGGGTCGCTGATGTTGGCCATCACCGTGGTCTCGGTGGGGCCATATGCGTTGGACAGCTGCCGGCCGGGCGCCCAGCGGGTCACCAGTTCCGGCGGGCACGCCTCGCCGCCGAACACGACGTGCTGGAACTCGTCGAGCCCCTCCGGGTCGACCGTGGACAGCGCCGCGGTGGTGACGAAGGCGTGGGTGACGTGTTCGGACCTGATCAGTTCGGCCAGTTCCGCTCCGCCGTACACCGTCGGCGGTGCGATCACCATCGTGGCGCCGACCCCGAACGCCTGCAGGTACTCGAACACCGACCCGTCGAAGCTGGGCGTCGAGAAGTGCAGTGTGCGGGACGTCTGCGCGGCGGCGAAACGCTGCCGCTGGTCCTCGGCGAAGTTGTCGAGGCCCTCGTGGGTGACCACGACGCCCTTCGGCTTGCCCGTCGAACCGGAGGTGTAGACGATGTAGGCGGCGTTGTCGAGGCTTATCGGCGACCGTCGATCCGAATCAGCCACCGGCAGAGCAGGTTTCGACTGGCAGGCCTTCTCGAACTTGGGCGAGTCGAGCTGCAGCCACGGCACCGAGTCGGGCAGCGCCTTCTCGTACGCGGCCATGGTCAGTCCGATGGTGGCACCCGAATCGGTGAGCATGTGCTCGATGCGGTCCATCGGGTAGTTCGGGTCGACGGGGACGAATGCGGCGCCCGTCTTGGCCACCGCCCACACGGCGAGGACCGACTCGATCGACCGGGGAATGCCGAGCGCCACGAACGTCTCCGGGCCGGCGCCGCGGGAGATGAGGACCCGGGCGAGCTGGTTGGAGCGTTCGTTGAGTTCCCGGTAGGAGACGTTGCGGCCCTCGAACGTCAGCGCCGTGCGGTTCGGATCCAACGCGGCGGCGTCCTCGAAGATCTGCGGCAGCGTCCGGACGGAGAACCCCGGGCGGCCGCGTACCGGCGCGAACTCGGCGAGTTCGGCCTCGGTGAGCAGTTGCATGTGGGCCAGCGGAATCTGGGGCCGGTCGGCGAGGGCGTCGAGCACCCGCTGCAGCCGGTCCGCGATCTCGTCGACCGCGCTCTCCTCGAACACCTCGGGGAGGTACTCGAACTTGAAGTTCAGCCGCGCGTCCCCGGAGGCGACGACGGCGAGCGGGTAGTGCGCGGAGTCCTTGCCGTCGATGCCGGTGACGAACATCCCGGCGATGTCGGTCTGTTCCGTCAGCCCCGCCTCGTCCACCGGGTACGACTCGAACACGGTCAGCGTGTCGAAGGCACCGCCGCCGCCGACCGCCGACTGGATGTCGGTCAGGCCCAGGTAATGATGATCGAGCAGCGCGGCCTGCTCGCTCTGCACACGTTCGAGCAGCTCACCCAGCGACTCCCACGGGTCGAGGGTCACCCGCACCGGCAGGGTGTTGATGAACAGACCCACCATCGATTCGATGCCCGCGATCTGCGGCGGCCGGCCCGAGACCGTCCCGCCGAACACTACGTCGGAGCGGCCGATCAAGCCGCCCAGCACGATTCCCCACGCCGTCTGGACGACGGTGTTGAGGGTGAGCCCGCGTTCCCGGCTCAAGTCCCGCAACCGGGTGGTCTGCTCCTCCGACAGTGTGAAGGCCGTTTCCTCCGCGACAACGGAGTGCGCCTCACCCCGCTCCAGCGGGGCCAGGAGGGTCGGCTCCTCGACCCCGTCGAGCGCGGTGCGCCAGGCGTCGAGGGAGTCCGTGGTGTCGTGGCGCTTCATCCACGACAGGTAGTCACGGTAGGAATGGACCCGCGGCAGCAGGCTGCCGTCGGCGTCCAACGCGTACAGGGTCAGCAGGTCGCGGATGACCAGCGGAGTCGACCAGCCGTCGAGCAGGATGTGGTGGTTGGTCAGGATCAGCCGGTAGTCGTCCTCGGTGAGCCGGACGAGGGCGAGGCGCAGCAACGGCGCGTTCGCCATGTCGAACTTCACCGACCGGTCCCGTGCCACGATCCGGTCGTATTCGCGGGTGGTCTCGTCGGGGTCGAGTGCCGAGAGGTCGAACTCCGACCACGGCAGTTCCACGTGCTGCTGGATGATCTGGGCGGAGGCCCCCGCACTGTCGTGGACGAACGCGGCCCGCAGGTTGGGGTGCCGCTCCAGCAGGGCCTGCCCGGCCCGGCGGATCCGGTCCGGGTCGACGTCGCCGCGCAGTTTCAGCGCCAGCTGCACCAGGTACGGGTCGACCGTGGCGTCCGAGAACTGGGCGTGGAACAGCAGCCCGGACTGCAGCGGTGACAGCGACCAGATGTCCGACAGCGCCGGGAACCTGGTCTCGAGCCGGTCGATCGCGTCCTGGTCGAGGGTGACCAGATCGAGGTCGGACGGGGTCACGCCGCCCGCGTCGGGTCGCGCGACGTGGGTGGTCAGCGCGGCCAGGGCCTGCACCCACAGGTCGGCGAGCGTGCGGACCTCGGACGGGGTGAGGACCCCGGTCGGGAACGCCCACGTGGCCCGCAGCCGGTTGCCGTCGGCCCCGGTGCCGGTGACGGCGTTGATGTCGAGCGCCGATGCCACCGGGATGTCGGAGGCCGGAATGTCGTCGAGCTTCGTGTCCGTCACCGGAACCCAGGCGTGACCGTGGATGTCGGTGGACGTCGCGCCGCCCAGCCGGCCCAGGTAGTTGAACGTGACCTGCGGCTTCGCCAGCGCCCGCAGCTGATCGGCGCTCTCCGGGTCCAAGTAGCGGAGCATGCCGTAGCCGATGCCGTGGTCCGGGATCGCGAGCAGCTGTTCCTTGATCGCCTTGATCGCGGACCCGGCGGCCTTGCCACCGGCGAACGCGTCGTCCAGGTCGATGCCCGACAGGTCGAGGCGCACCGGGAACATCGCCGTGAACCAGCCGACGGTGCGGCCCAGATCGGCGCCCGGCAGCACCTGGTCCTCGCGGCCGTGGCCTTCGAGACTGACCAGCGACTCCCGGGTGAAGTCGCCGTGGGTGCGCCGCCACTGGGCCAGTGCCAGCGCCAGCGCGGTGAGCAGTCCGTCGTTGACGCCGCCGTGGTAGGCCTCGGGGACACGGGTCAGCAGTGCGTCCGTGACGTCGGCGGGCACCTCCACCGTGACCTTCTCGACTGTCCCTGCCACGTCGATCGCGGCGTCGAGTGGACGCGATCCGATCAGCGGGTCGTCGGCTTCGAGCACCCGGCGCCACAGTTCGATCTCGTCGGCGCGGTCGCGTGTCGCCTCGACGAGTCCGTGCGACCAGCGTCGCATCGATGTGCCGACCGGCTCGAGGACCGGTTCCTGACCCGAGGAGACCTGCGCCCACGCGGTCGCCAGGTCGGGGACGAGGATCCGCCACGACACGCCGTCGACCACCAGGTGGTGGGCGACGACCAGCAGCCGTCCGCCCTCGTCGCCGGCGTCGAACCACACCATCTGCAGCATCACGCCGGCCTCGGGGTCCAGTCGTCCTGCCGCGGCATCGAGTTCCCGGGTCGCGGTCTCCGCGAATCCGGAACCGACGACCGACGCGACCTCGACCCGGTGCAGCACGTCGTCGACGTCGACCGCGCCCACGGCCTGCACCTCGATCCGCCACTGCGGCTCGGCACCGAGGAGACGCGCCCGCAGCATGTCGTGGTGATCCACGACCGCCGCGATCGTGCGCTTCAGCAGTGTCTCGTCGGCCGCGGCGGGCAGGGAGAGCAGCGCGGTCTGGGTGTAGCGGCGGAAGTCGCCACCCCGTTCGAGCAGCCACGCGGTAATCGGGGTGATCGGCATCTCGCCGATCCCGCCACCGGGCAGTTCGTCGAGCACCACCACGTCTGCGGCGCCCGCCCAGGAGGCGGCCTCGGCGAGCGCGGCAACGGTCTTGGCCTCGAACACGTCCCGCGGGGTGAGCACCACGCCCGCCGCCTTCGCGCGGGCCACCAACTGGATGGACATGATGCTGTCGCCGCCGAGTGCGAAGAACGAATCGTCCACACCCACCGATTCCAGACCGAGCACCTCGGCGAACAGACCGGCGAGGACGGTTTCCATCTCCGTGGCCGGGGCGCGGCCCGTCGACACCCGGGCCCCGAAGTCGGGTTCCGGCAGCGCGCGGCGGTCGAGTTTGCCGTTGCTCGTCAACGGCAGCGCGTCCAGCACCACGAGGGTGGCGGGCACCATGTACGAGGTGAGCTGGGTGCCGACGAATTCGAGCGCCGAGGACACCTCGACGGTGGCGCCGGATTCCGGAACCACGTAGCCGATCAGCCGGTGACCGCCGTGCCCGTCGTCGCGGGTGAGGACGACGGCCTGGGCGATGCCGCGGTACCGGAGCAGCGCGGATTCGATCTCGCCGAGTTCGATGCGGAAACCGCGGATCTTCACCTGGAAGTCGCTGCGGCCCAGGTACTCGAGCTGGCCGTCGGTGTTCCAGCGCGCCAGGTCACCCGTGCGGTACATCCGCGCCCCGGGACGGAGCGGGTCGGCCACGAACCGGGTCGAACTGAGCCCGGCCCGGCCGAGGTAACCGCGGGTCACCTGGTCACCCGAGACGTACATCTCCCCGATGGTGCCCGGGGGAACCGGGTGCAGGCGCCGGTCGAGGACGTGTACGTGCAGCCCGGCGATTCCGCGGCCGATGACGCTGGCCGACGCCGACTCGGCGAACTCGCGGTCGAGCGCCAGATAGCTGACGTGGACCGTCGTCTCGGTGATGCCGTACATGTTCACCAGGGTCGGGGCGGAGTCGTCGTGCCGGGAGTACCAGCGGCCGAGCTGTCCGAGGTCGAGAGCCTCACCACCGAAGATCACGTACCGCAGCGCCAGTGCCGCGGCGTTCACGTCGATCTCCGAGACGATGCGGTCGGTCTCGGCGAGCTGATAGAACGCGGTCGGGGTCTGGTTGAGGACGGTGACCTGCTCGTTCCGCAGGAGTTCGTGGAACATTTCCGGCGACCGCGCCGTGTAGTAGTCGACGACGACGAGTCGGCCGCCGTAGAGCAGCGGACCCCACAGCTCCCACACGGAGAAGTCGAACGCGTACGAGTGGAACATCGTCCACACGTCGTTCTCGTCGAACCCGTAGAGCGGCTGTGTGTTCGCGAACAACGTCAGCACGTTGCGGTGCGAGACGACCACGCCCTTGGGGCGGCCGGTCGACCCGGAGGTGTAGATGACGTACGCCACCGACGAGGAGTCGAGCGGTGTCACCCGGTCGGCGTCGGTGATCGTCGCGGGCGACTGATGCACGAGGTCCGCGGTGGTCTCGGGGTCGTCGAGCAGGATCGCCGGGGTCTCCGAGTCGGGCAGGGCGGAGACGTCTCCCGTGGTGGTGATGACACAGTTCGGTGCGGCGTCCTCGAACACGAACGCCAGCCGGTCCGCCGGGTAGGTGATGTCGACGGGCAGGTAGCCGCCGCCGGTCTTGATCACCGCGAGCAGAGCGATGATCAGATCGCAGGTGCGTGGGAGTGCCACGGCCACCAGCATTTCCGGCCCCACTCCCTGGGCGATGAGCAGGCGGGCCAGCCGGTTCGACCGGGCGTCGAGCTCGGCGTAGGTCAGTGCCACGTCCTCCGACGTCACGGCTGTGGCGCCGGGGAACCGGGCCACGCTCTGCGCGAAGCGGTCTGCGAGGGTGTCGGTGCCCGCGTCGAGTCCGGCGGTGTTCCATTCGGTCGCCATCGCCGACCGCTCGGCGGCGTCGGTGATCACGATGTCACCGACCGGGGCGTGCGGGTCGGAGGTGACGGCGCCGAGGATGCGCAGGAACCGGTCGGCGAACGTGCGGACGGTGCCGGCGTCGAACAGATCGGTGGCGAAGATGAACGACGCGGCGATACCCGACGCCACCCCGTCCGCGTCGAATCCTTCCTCGACGCTGAGCTGCAGGTCGAACTTGGCGACCTCCAGATCGAAATCGACGGCGGCCGCGGTCAGTTCTGGGAGCTCGAGCCGCGGTGTCTCGTTGTTCCGGAACTCGAGCAGCGCCTGGAACAGCGGCGAGTGCGCGGTGGAGCGCTCCGGCGCGAGGACGTCGACGAGCCGCTCGAACGGCAGGTCCGAATGGTGGAACGCGGCGAGGTCGGTGGCCCGCACCTGATCCATCAGGGCACCGAAACCCTCCGCCGGGTCGACGGCGCTCCGCAGCACCAGGGTGTTGACGAACATGCCGACCATGTCGTCGAGTGCCGCGTCACCACGGCCCGCGATGGGTGTGCCGACCGCGATGTCCTCGGTGGACGACAGCGCGGACAGCAGCACCGACAGGGCCGCGTGGACGGCCATGAACATGGTGGAGTTGTGCTTGCGCGCCAACGCCGCCAGCGCCCGGTGCACGTCCGCCGGAATCGTGAAGTCGACCTGCGCGCCGCGGAACGACTGCTGGACCGGTCGCGCCCGGTCGGTCGGCAGCTGCAGGAGTTCGGGCAGGTCGGCCAGCTGATCCGTCCAGTACCGGAGTTGCTGGGAGATCAGCGATTCGGCGTCGCTCTCGTCGCCCAGCAATTGGAGCTGCCACAGCGTGTAGTCGGCGTACTGCACCGACAGCGGGTTCCACTGCGGCGCGCTCCCCGCGATGCGGGCCGCGTACGCGGTCATGACGTCCCGGGCGAGCGGGGTGAGCGAGAACCCGTCGGCGCAGATGTGGTGCACCACGATCACGAGCACGTGATCGTCGGGGGCGAGTGCGAACAGCGCCGACCGCATCGGCACGTCGGCCGTCACGTCGAAGCCGGCGGTCGCGAGACCGGCGATGTGCCCCCGGAGTTCGTGCTCGGACACCTCGACGATCTCGAGGTTCGGCGTCCACTGACCGGGTGAGAGCACCACCTGGGTCGGTTCGCCGTCGTGGGACGGGAACACGGTCCGCAACGATTCGTGGCGGACGAAGACGTCCGTCACCGCTGCACGCAGCGACTCCACGTCCAGGTGACCGGTCAGCCGCACCGCCAGGGGGATGTTGTAGGCCGCCGACGACGTGTCGAACTGGTTGAGGAACCACATCCTCTTCTGCGCCAGCGACACCGGCACGTGCGCGGGCCGCGGCACCGGGCCGAGCGGGATCCGGACGTGGGCGCCGTCCTGCGCGGGTGCGAATGCCGTCGACTCGATGAGGCGGGCCAGCTGATGGATCGTCGGTGCCTCGAACAGGGTGCGGACGCCGATGTCGGTGTCCAGTTCCGCGGTCAGGCGTGCGGCGACACGGGTTGCGATCAGCGAGTTTCCGCCGATGTCGAAGAAGTTGTCGTCGATGCCGACTCGTTCGATTCCCAGGACCGTCGTGATGACGTCGGCGATCGTGTGTTCGAGGACCGTCGACGGCGGGCGGAAGTCGTCCGACGTGGGCAGGAACTGCGGTTCGGGCAGCCCGGCCCGATCGAGCTTGCCGACCGGGGTCAGCGGGATCTCGTCGAGGATCATGATGCTCGACGGCACCATGTGCGCGGGCAGCAGGTTCGCCGTCCACTCCTTCAGTTCCGGCGGTTCGAGTGCCGACCCGGTCTCCGGCAGCACGTAGGACACGAGCACGGTGTCGCCGGCGGGGCCGGGGCGCCCGAGTGTGACGGCGAACGACACGGACGGATGCGCGGCGAGTGCGCTGTCGATGTCGCCGAGCTCGATGCGGAAGCCGCGGATCTTCACCTGGAAGTCGGTGCGGCCCAGGTATTCGACCGTGTGATCGGACCGCCACCGCGCGAGGTCGCCGGTGCGGTACATCCGGTCGCCCGGTCCGCCGTAGGGGTTGGCGACGAACCGCTCGCTGGTCAGCCCGGCGCGTGCATGGTAGCCGCGGGCCAGGCCCTCACCGGAGATGTAGAGCTCGCCGGCGACGCCGACGGAGACCGGTTGCAGCCGCGAGTCGAGAATCACCTCGGAGACGCCGCGGACGGGGGCACCGATGGTGACCGTCTCCCCCACCTGCAGGTGGTCGCTGAGGTTGCTCATGATCGTGGTCTCGGTGGGACCGTAGCCGTTGTACATGGTGCGGCCCGGTGCCCAGCGGGTCACCAGTTCCGGAGGAACCGCCTCACCGCCGGCGACCACGTTCTGGAACACCTCGAGCCCCTCGGGGTCCACGGAGGCCAGCGCCGCGGGGGTGACGAACCCGTGGGTGACGCTCTCGGTGCGGATCAGCTCCGCGAGTTCCTCGCCGCCGTACACGGACGGCGGCACGATCACCATGGTCGCGCCGACGGCGAACGACAGGAGGTATTCGAGGACGGAAGCGTCGAAGCTCGGTGAGGAGAAGTGCAACGCCCGCGACGTCGAATCCGTCGCGTAGCGGGTCCGCTGCTCCTCGGCGAAGTTGTCGAGACCGCGGTGGCTGACCACCACGCCCTTCGGTTTGCCGGTGGAACCGGACGTGTAGATGACGTACGCGGGGTGTGCGAAGCGCAGGGGCGCGACGCGGTCGTCGTCGGTCACGGTGTCGGTGGACATCGCCAGAATGGCGGCGTCGGTGTCGGGGTCGTCGAGGGTCAGCCAGCTGACCGTGTCCGGGAGCCGGCCGTGGTCGGCGTCCAGGCGGAGACCGAACGTGCACCCGGAATCCGTGACCATGTGCTCGACCCGCTCGCGCGGGTAGGTCGGATCGACCGGAACGAACGCCGCGCCGGTCTTGGTGATCGACCAGACCGCGAGGACCGATTCGATGGACCGTGAGATACCCAGGGCCACGATGTCTTCCGGTCCGACGCCGCGGTCGATGAGCAGGCGCGCGAGCTGGTTGGACCGTTCGTCGAGTTCCCGGTAGGACATCCGGCGGTCGCCGAACACGAGGGCGGTGGCGTCGCCCGAGGTCGCGGCCGTGTCGGTGAACATCTGCGGCAGTGTGCGCACGGAGCGGCCGGGCACGCCGCGGGCCGGAACCAGTTCGGCTTCCTCTGCCTCGGTGAGCAGGCGCAGCTGCGCGAGCTTCATCCCGGGGTGCTCGGCGAGCGCGATCAGTGCCCGGATGATCCGGTCGCCGATCCGCTCGACGTCGGCCCGGTCGAACAGTTCCTCGACGTACTCGAGCTTCAGCTGCAGATTCTCGTGCGCCGAGGCGATCAGCGCGAGCGGGTAGTGGGCGGCGTTCGCGCTGTCGTGCACGTCGAGGACGTGCATGCCGGCGATGTCGGTCTGATCGGTCAGCCCCTCCCGGTCGACGGGATACGACTCGAACACCGTCAGCGTGTCGAAACCGGTACCGGGACCGGCCACCGACTGGATGTCCGTCAATCCGACGTAATGGTGGTCCAGCAGCGCGGCTTGCTCGCCCTGAATGCGTTCGAGCAACTCCCCCAGCGTTTCCCGCGGATCGAGAACCACCCGCACCGGCAGGGTGTTGATGAACAGACCCACCATCGACTCGATTCCGGCGATCTGCGGAGGTCGACCCGACACCGTCCCACCGAAGACCACATCGGAGCGGCCGACCAAGCCGCCCAGCACGATTCCCCACGCGGTGCGGATCAGGGTGCTGAGGGTCAGACCGTGCTCGCGTGCGAGCACACTCAGCTGATCGGTGCGGTCGACGTCGAGTTCGACGAGCAGTTGACCGGACTGCGTGTCGCTCTGCACCGACGCGTCGGCCGGGGCGAGCAGCGTCGGCTCCTCCACCCCGGCGAGGGCACGCTGCCACACACCGAGCGAGTCCTCGGTGCTGCGGTGCGACATCCAGGCGAGGTAGTCGCGGTACGGGTGCACCCGCGGCAGCGCCGTGGCGTCACCTTCCGTGGCGTACAGGGTCAGGAGGTCGCGGATCAGGAGCGGCATCGACCAGCCGTCGAGCAGGATGTGGTGATTGGTGACGATCAGGCGCTGCTCGTCCCCACCGATCTGGATCAGCATGAACCGCAACAGCGGCGGGGTGGCCATGTCGAACCCGCGGCGCCGGTCGGCGTCGAGGAGTCGCACGATCTCGGCTTCGCGGCTCTCCGCGTCGAGACCGGACAGGTCGATCTCGGTCCAGGGCAGTTCCGCATACCCGTGGATCGCCTGGACGGGGGTGCCGCCCTCGTCGTAGACGAACGACGCCCGCAGGTTCGCGTGCCGGTCGAGCAGGGCCTGCCCGGCCACCCGCATGCGGGACGGCACGGCACCGCGCAGTTCGAGTGTCACCTGCACGGTGTACGAGTCGATCGTCTGATCGGCCAGCAGTGCGTGGAAGAGCAGTCCGGACTGCAGCGGCGACAGCGACCAGATGTCGGACAGCGCCGGGAAGCGCGATTCGATGCGATCGATGGCGTCCTGGTCGAGGCTCACCAGTTCGAGGTCGGACGGGGTCACGCCGCCGGCGTCGGGGCGGGCCGCGTACGTCGTGAGCGCGGTGAGCGCCCGGACCCACAGTTCGGCGAGTTCCCGGACCTCGGCGACGGTCAGGACACCGGCCGCGTACGCCCAGGTGGCGCGCAGCTGAGGCCGGTCGTCCACCTCGGTGGTGACCGCGTTGACGTCGATGGCCGAGGTGACCGGGGTGTCGAGGTCCTGCGCGCGGTCCATGTCGACTTCACCGGTCGGCGTCCAGCCGGCGCGGGTGGCCGCCTCGGACAGGTCGGCGGCGAAGCGTCCCAGGTAGTTGAAACTGATCTGCGGCAGCGAGCGGGCCGCGAGCAGCGGTCCGGTGTCGGCGTTGAGGTACCGCAGCATGCCGTAACCCATGCCGTGGTCCGGGATCGCGAGCAGCTGCTCCTTGATCGCCTTGATCGCGGACCCGGCGGCCTTGCCACCGGCGAACGCGTCGTCGAGGTCGATGCCCGACAGGTCGAGACGCACCGGGAACATCGCCGTGAACCAGCCGACGGTGCGGCCCAGATCAGCGCCCGGCACGACCTGGTCTTCACGGCCGTGCCCCTCGAGGCTCACCAGGGTGCCCTCGACGGACCTGCCGTGCAGGGTGTGGCCGCGGGAGCGCCGCCACTGGGTGACCGCCATCGCCAACGCGGTGAGCAGTCCGTCGTTCACGCTGCCGTGGATCGCCTCCGGTAGAGCCGTGAGGACGGCCTCGCTGACCTCGGCGGGCAGCTGGACCGTGACGCGGCCGACGGTCGCGTTGACGTCGATGTCGGGGTCGAGCGGACGGCTGCCGACGAGCGGGTCCTCGCAGTCGAGGATGCGCTGCCACAGGTCCAGTTCGCCTGCCCGGTTCGCCGCCTCGTCGACCAGTCCGTGCGCCCACCGGCGCATGGACGTGCCGACCTGTTCGAGGACCGGTTCCTGGCCTGCCGAGATCTGCGCCCACGCGGTCGCGAGGTCGGGGACGAGGATGCGCCACGACACACCGTCGACCACGAGGTGATGCGCGACGACGAGCAGGCGACCGCCGGATTCCCCGGCGTCGAACCACACCACCTGCACCATGACGCCGGCCGCGGGATCGAGGCGGTCCAGCGCGGCGTCGAGTTCCGCGATCACGGTCGCCGCGAACGCCCGGGTTCCCGGGGCCGTGGACACGGCGACCCGGCGGATCAGGTCCTGCGCGTCGACCGCACCGACCGGGCGGACGGCGAGGTGCGAGTCCTCGGCGGAGACGATCAGCTGCGCGCGCAGCATGTCGTGCCGGTCGAGGACGGCCTGGAACGTGGCGATCAGAGGTTCGAGTTCGCGGAGGTTCGGCGGTGCGGTCAGCAGCGCGGACTGCGACATCCGGTTGAACTCGCCGCCCCGTTCGAGCAGCCACTTCGTGATCGGGGTGGTCGGCATGTCGCCGACTCCGCCACCGGGCAGCTCGTCGAGCACGACGATGTCAGCGGCGCCCACCCACGACGCCACCGCGGCGAGACCGGCAACGGTCTTGGCCTCGAACACGTCCCGCGGGGTCAGCACCACACCCGCCGCCTTCGCGCGGGCCACCAACTGGATCGACATGATGCTGTCGCCGCCGAGGGCGAAGAACGAGTCCTCGACACCGGCGGTTTCCAGACCGAGGACCTCGGCGAACAGTCCGGCGAGCACCTCTTCCATCTCCGACACCGGCGCGCGGCCGGTCGATACCCGGGCCCCGAAGTCCGGCTCGGGCAGCGCGCGGCGGTCCAGCTTGCCCGCGGGAGTGAGCGGCAACTCGTCGAGGACGATCAGTGCGGACGGCACCATGTACGGGGCGAGGAATCCGCCGACGAAATCGAGGACCGCCTCCGGGTCGAGTTCCGCGCCCGCCGTGGGGACGAGGTACCCGACGAGCCGGTTGGCGCCGGTGCTGCCCATGTGCGCGGACACCACCGAACGGGCGACTCCCGGGTAGCGGGTGAGGGCGGTCTCGATCTCGCCGAGCTCGATGCGGAAACCGCGTATCTTCACCTGGAAGTCGCTGCGGCCCAGGTACTCGAGCTGACCGTCACCGTTCCAGCGCGCCAGGTCTCCGGTCCGGTACATGCGGGCGCCGAGGCCCCCGTACGGGTTGGCGACGAAACGCTCCGCCGTCGTGCCCACCCGGTCCTTGTAGCCGCGGGCCAGACCGGAACCGGTGACATACAGCTCGCCGGTCACCCCGTTGGGCACCGGGTGCAGGCGTGAATCGAGCACCATCTCCCCGGTTCCCATCGGCGGACGGCCGATGGTGACGCCCTCACCGGGAAGCATCGGTCCCGTCACGCTCGACACGACCGTCGCCTCGGTGGGGCCGTAGGCGTTGAACATCCGCCTGCCCCCGGTCACCCACTGCGCCACCAGCTCCGGCGGGCAGACGTCGCCGCCGGTGGCGACGCACTCGAGCTGGTCGAGGCCCGCGGGGTCCACCGACGCCATGGCGGCGGGGGTGATGAACGCGTGCGTGACCCGGCCCTCCCGGAGCACGTCGGCGAGTTCGGTGCCGCCGATGACGGACGCCGGAGCGATCACCATGGTCGCGCCGGAGCCGACCGCCAGCAGCAGTTCCAGGATCGACGCGTCGAAGCTCGGCGACGAGAAGTGCAGCGTGCGCGACCGCGGGGTGACCCCGAAGCGGACGCGTTCATCGGTCGCGAAGTTCGCCAGGCCGCGGTGGGTGACGACGACACCCTTCGGGGTGCCGGTGGACCCGGACGTGTAGATCAGGTACGCCGGGTTCTCCAGCGCGAGCGGGTGTGTCCGGTCGGCGTCCGTGACGACCGCGGCGGAGTGCGCACTCACCTCGTCGTCGAATCCGGGTGCGTCGACCACGACGTAGGACGTGCAGTCCGGCAGCGTGGGACGGAACTCGGCGACGGTGAGCGCGAGCGCCGCACCGGAGTCGCTGAGCATGTGGACGATCCGGTCGGTCGGGTAGTTCGGGTCGACCGGGACGAACGCGGCACCGGTCTTGGCGACCGCCCACAGTGACAGGACCGACTCCGGCGACCGCGCCAGCGCCAGCGCGACCACCGATTCGGGGCCGATGCCGCGCCCGATCAGCAAGCGGGCGAGACGGTTCGACTGCTCGTCGAGTTCGCGGTACGTCACCTCGCTGCCCTCGTAGGACAGCGCGGCCGCCTTGGGATCCACGGAGGCCGCGGCCGCGAGCAGTTCGGGCAGGGTCCGCGGTTCGGCGTCGGGCCCGTCCATCACCGGGGTGAGCGCCGCACGTTCGGACGCCACCATCAGGTCGATGTCACCGA
Organism: Rhodococcus sp. A14; assembly: GCF_011603105.1. NCBI lineage: Bacteria > Bacillati > Actinomycetota > Actinomycetes > Mycobacteriales > Nocardiaceae > Rhodococcus > Rhodococcus sp. A14. Next base: position 43,904 of record NZ_JAAOQS010000042.1, read on the forward strand.
CAGCCATGCCCGGCTCGGACGTCACCGCGTCGAAGATCCGCTGCAGGTAGTCGGCGAAACCGGCGATCGTGGACGCGTCGAACAGGCTCGACGCGTACGTGAAGGCCGCGGAGATCCCGGCGGGCTCTCCCGACACCCCGAATTCCTCGGTGAGGGTGAGTTGCAGGTCGAAGTTGGAGATGTCGGTGGCCAGGTCGAGGCCGGTGACGGTCAACCCGGGCAGCTCCAGCCGCGGCCGCTCGTTGTTGCGGAACTCGAGCACCACCTGGAACAGCGGCGAATGCGACGTCGCGCGTTCGGGCGAGATCGCATCGACCAGTCGCTCGAACGGCAGATCGGCGTGGTGGAAGGCGCTCAGGTCGGTGTCGCGGACCGTGGACAGCAGGTCGGTGAACGTGTCGGCCGGTTCGACCGGGGTGCGCAGCACCAGGGTGTTGACGAACATGCCGACCATGTCGTCCAGGGCGGCGTCACCACGACCGGCGATGGGGGTACCCACCGACACGTCGTCCGTGTCGCCCAGCCGGGCCAGCAGCACGGCCAGCGCCGCGTGGACGGCCATGAACACACTCGAATTGTGTTCGCGGGCAGTCGTGATCAATCGGCCGTGCACCTGTGGGTCGATACTGAACGAGTGGATGCCGCCGCGCATCGACTGCTGCGTGGGGCGGGGGCGGTCCGTCGGCAGCGCGAGCAGTTCCGGAAGCCCGGCGAGCGTGTGCGTCCAGTAGTCGAGCTGGGCGGCCAGCAGGCTGTCGGGGTCGTCGGCGTTGCCGAGTACCCGGTGCTGCCAGAGTGCGAAGTCGGCGTACTGCACCGGCAGCGGCGTCCAGTCCGGTGCCTGTCCCCCGGTGCGGGCCACATAGGCGGTCATCACGTCCCGGGCGAGCGGGGCCATGGAGAAGCCGTCGGCGCTGATGTGGTGGACGACGATGACGAGAACGTGCTCGCCGGGATCGGTCCGGAACAGGGCGGCGCGCACCGGCACCGACACCGTGACGTCGAAACCGGCGCCCGCCAGTCGCGAGATGTGCTCGGGCAGTTCGGCTTCCGTTGTCACTATCGGCGACAGATCGGGCACCACGTCCTCGGTCGGCAGGATCACCTGGACGGGTTCGCCCTCCACCATCGGGAACCGGGTGCGCAGCGACTCGTGCCGGTCCATCACGTCGGCGACGGCGTCCTGCATCGCGTCCTCGTCGAGGTCACCCGTCAACCGCACCGCGAGCGCGATGTTGTAGGCCGGGGAGTCGAGGTCGAACTGGTTGATGAACCACATGCGCTTCTGCGCCAGCGAGACCGGCAGTCGGTCGGGGCGCACCCCGGCCACCAGCGGCGGGCGTTCGGCGCCCTGCACGGCCTCGGATTCGATCCGGGTGGCGAGGGTCGCGACGGTCGGGGCGTCGAAGATCTCCCGGACCCCGATCCGGCTGCCCAGCGCGGCATTGACCCGCGCCACCAGCCGGGTGGCCACCAATGAGTTGCCGCCGAGGTCGAAGAAGCTGTCGTGCACGCCGATACGGGGTGCGTCGAGCAGATCCGCGAAGATCGACGCGAGGATCTCCTCGATCGGGTTGCGCGGGGTGACGAATTCGGCGGACGGGCTGAGGAATTCCGGTTCGGGCAGTGCGCCCCGGTCCAACTTGCCGGTGGCCCCGAGCGGGAACCGGTCGAGGACGATGATCCGGGTCGGCACCATGTAGGCGGGCAGCGCCTCCGCCGCCGCGTCGCGCACGACGGCGGTGTCGATGTCGGCGCCTGCCACGGGGATCACGTAGCCGACGAGGCTTTCGCCGGTGGCCTCGCTGCGATGCACGGTCACGACGGCCTGCGCCACCGACGGGTGCGCCAGCACCGCCGCCTCGACCTCGCCGAGTTCGATGCGCTGACCGCGGAGCTTGACCTGGAAGTCGCGGCGGCCGATGTATTCGATGTTGCCGTCGGCACGCCAGCGGACGACGTCGCCGGTGCGGTACATCCGCTGTCCCGGCGCGCCGAACGGGTTCGCCACGAACCGGTCCGACGTCAGATCGCTGCGCCCGACGTACCCGCGGGCCAGCTGGGTGCCGGCCAGGTACAGCTCGCCGTGCACCCCGACCGGCACCGGGTGCAGCCGGGAGTCGAGGACGTACACCTGCGTGTTCCACACGGGCGCGCCGATCGGGACCGAGGCCCGGTCGCCTTCCGTGCACTCCCAGTAGGTGACGTCGACGGCGGCCTCCGTCGGGCCGTACAGGTTGTGCAGCGCCGCGGAACCGAATTCCCGGAATGCGTCGGCGGTGGCGGGCGGGAGCGCCTCACCGCTGCAGAACACCTGACGCAGCGAACCGCAGAGTTCCGGTTCGGCGCCCGCCGTGAACACCGCCAGCATCGACGGCACGAAGTGCATGGTGGTGACCTGGTGGTCGGCGATGATGTGGGACAGGTACGTCGGGTCGCGGTGTCCGTCCGGCGCGGCGAGGACGAGTCGCGCACCGACCTCGAGCGGCCAGAACAGTTCCCACACGGACACGTCGAACGTGACGGGGGTCTTCTGCAGCACCACGTCCGTGTGGTCCATCCGGTACGTGTCCTGCATCCACAGCAACCGGTTCACGATTGCGCGGTGGCTGACGGCGACACCCTTGGGCCGGCCCGTCGATCCGGACGTGTAGATCACGTAGGCGGTCGAATCGGGGTGGATCGGACCGCCCCGCTCGGCGTCGGTGATCGGGGTGCTCGGCCGCCGGGACAGGTTCAGGGTGTCGATCTCGATCACGGACGCACCGGCCGCGCCGTCGACGCCCTCGCACCGGTCGCGGGAGGCGGTGAGAACGCATGCGGGTTCGGCACTCTCGATCACGTAGGCGATCCGCGACGCCGGGTGGTCGGGGTCGAGCGGAACGTATGCCGCCCCGGTCTTCTCCACCGCGTAGATCGCGATCATCAGCTCGAGCGAACGGCGCAGGGCGACGGCGACCCGGGATTCGGGTCCGACGCCGCGCGCGAGGAGTTCGCGGGCCAGCCGGTTGGCGCGGGCATCGAATTCCGCGTACAGCAGTTCCTCTTCGGCGAACACCACGGCGACGGCGTCCGGGGTCCGTGCCACCTGCGCCTCGAACAGGCTGACCAGGGTCGCCGAGTCCGGTACGGCGACGTCGGTGTCGATCCACTGCTCGAGCATCCGGTGGGTCTCGTCCGCGCCGATCAGGTCGATGTCGCCGACCTTCGCGTCCGAACCGGCGGTGATGGTCTCGAGCAGGGTGACGAAGCGTTCGGCCAGCGCCGTCATCGTCGGCGGGTCGAACAGTTCCGACGCGTACGAGAATTGGACGTCGATCGCACCCGGGGCGCCGGATTCCTCGGTGTGCTCGGTGAGGATGACCTGCAGGTCGAACTTGGCGGCACCGGTCTCGAGGGCCTCGACCTCCACGTCGAGGCCGGGCAGCTCGAGCCGCGTGTTCGCGAATCCCTGCAGCACCAGCATCACCTGGAACAGCGGTGAATGCGCCTCGGAGCGGGTCGGCTTCAGTTCGTCGACGAGCCGCTCGTACGGCAGATCGGTGTTGCTGAACGCCTCCAGATCCACGGAGCGGGTGTGCGAGAGGATCTCGGGGAAGCTGCGATCGGGGTCGACGGTGGTGCGCAGGACGACGGTGTTGACGAACATGCCGACGACGTCGTCGAGTTGCCGTTCGCCACGCCCGGAGACCGGGGATCCGATCGACACGTCGGACGACCCGCTCGACCGGGACAGCAGGACCGCGAGGGCGGCGTGCACCACCATGAACAGGCTGGCGTCGTTGGCGCCTGCGATCTCGAGCAGCGCGGCGTGGATGCGCGCCGGGATGGAGAAGTCGGCGGTGGCGCCGATCATCGACTGCCGGGCCGGGCGCGGCCGATCGGTCGGCAGATCCATGACCTCGGGGGCGCCGTCGAGGGTGCGGGCCCAGAACGCCAGCTGCCGGGCGAGGAGGCTCGTCGGATCGTCTGGGGAACCGAGCAGCTCGCGCTGCCACACCGCGAAGTCGGCGTACTGCACCTCGAGCGGCGCCCACTGCGGCGTGTCGCCTGCGGCACGGGCGTGGTAGGCGACCATCACGTCCCGGGTCAGCGGTGTCATCGACAGGCCGTCGGCGGCGATGTGATGCACCACGAAGACCAGCACGTGATCGTCGGTCGCGGTGCGGTAGAGCTCCGCCCGGATCGGCGGTTCGACGGTGACGTCGAACCCCGCTGCGGCGTCGGCGATCAGGCGGGATTCGAGCTCGTACTCGGCCACCTCGACCGCGTCGAGGGGCGGGCTCACCTCCGCGACCGGCAGAACCACCTGGATGGGACCGTTGGGGGTGTTCGGGAACACCGTCCGCAGCGACTCGTGCCGGGTGAGGACGTCACTCACCGCGGTCCGCAGCGCCTCCACGTCGAGCGTGCCGCGCAGCCGGATACCGACGGGAATGTTGTATGCGGGCGAGGCGGTGTCGAGCTGGTTGATGAACCACATCCGCTGCTGCGCCAGCGACACCTGCACCGGGCCGGACCCCGCCCGCGGAGCGAGCACGGGCCGGGCGGAGGTGCGGGGCCCGAGAGCGTCCACGCGGGCACTGAGCAATGCGACGCTGGGCGCCTCGAACAGATCGAGCACCCCGATCTCCGTGCTCAGCGCCGCGTTGACCCGGGACACCACGCGGGTCGCGACGAGGGAGTCGCCGCCCAGGTCGAAGAAGCTGTCGTCGACACCGATGCGCTCGACTCCCAGAAGCGCCGCGAACACCTCCGCGATCTGCATCTCGGTGGGTGTCACCGGCGCCCGGTAGACAGTGGAGGTGGCCTCGAACTGCGGCTCCGGCAACGCCTTCCGGTCGAGTTTGCCCGCCGGGGTCAGCGGGACCTCGCGGAGCACCATCACCCGGGCGGGCACCATGTGCGCGGGCAGCGCTGCTGCGGCGTGTTCGAGGATGTCGCCGACGACGACGTCCGTCCCGTCCTCGGGGAGCACGTACGTCACCAGCACCGTGTCGCCGGACGGTGCGGTCCGTCCGACCGTGGTCGCGAACGCGACACTCGGGTGCGAGCGGACGACGGCGTCGATCTCGCCGAGTTCGATGCGGAAACCGCGGATCTTCACCTGGAAGTCGGTGCGGCCCAGGTATTCCAGCTGACCGGCGGCGTTCCACCGCGCCAGGTCGCCGGTGCGGTACATCCGCTCGCCCGGCGCACCGTGGGGGTCGGCGACGAACCGTTCGGCCGTCGGGATCGACCGATTGTGGTACCCACGTGCCACACCGTCGCCGGTGATGTACAGCTCGCCGGGGACCCCTCTCGGGACGGGGTGCAACCGCGAATCGAGCACCAGCAGACCGCAACCGCGGGACGGGCGGCCGATCGTCACCGGTTCACCGACCGTCAACGGTCCTGCCACGCTCGCGACGACGGTGGCCTCGGTCGGTCCGTATGCGTTGAACATGACCCGTCCCGGCGCCCACTGTGCCACCAGCGCAGGCGGACAGCTCTCGCCACCGGTGACGACGCACCGGAGGTGGTCGAGTCCGGTGGGATCGACGGATGCCAGCGCGGCCGGGGTGACGAACGCGTGCGTGACCCGTTCGCGGCGCAACAGGTCCGCGAGTTCGGTGCCGCCATACACCGTCGCCGGTGCCACCACCATCGTGGCGCCGGCACCCACGGCGAGAAGCAGTTCCAGGATGGACGCGTCGAAACTCGGTGAGGAGAAGTGCAGGGTGCGGGCCCCCACGGTCACGTCGAACCGCTGCCGCTCGTCTTCGGCGAAATTCGCCAGGCCGGCGTGGGTGACGACGACGCCCTTGGGTGTGCCGGTGGAGCCGGACGTGTAGATCAGGTAGGCCGGATCCGCGGTCCGCAACGGGCGGAGACGATCGGCGTCGGTGACCGCGCCGGCCGCGTGCTTCGGCAGGTCCCGGGCGAACGACGCGTCGTCCATCACGAGCCACGGCGTGGTCTCGGGCAGCGACGACCGGTGCGCCGCCACGGTGAGACCGACGACCGCACCGGAATCGGTGAGCATGTGCTCGATGCGGTCGGCCGGATAGTTCGGGTCGACCGGGACGAACGCGGCCCCGGACTTCGCGACTGCCCAGGTGGCCAGCACCGACTCGATCGACCGCGCGATCGCCAGCGCCACAACAGAACCCGGCCCCACTCCGTGGCCGATCAGCATGCGGGCGAGACGATCCGACTGATCGTCGAGTTCGGGGTAGGTCAGCGTGCGTCCCTGGTAGACGAGGGCGTCCCTGTCGCCGCCCGCCTCCGCGGCGCGCGCGAGCAGCGCGGGAAGCGTGCGGGGCTCCACCGAGGGCTCGTCACGGACCGGCGCGAGTTCCGCGTACTCGACCTGTTCGAGGAGGTCGATGTCCCCGACCGGTGCGGCGGGGTCCGCCGTCACCGCCTGCAGGATGCGGACGAAGCGCGCGGCGAGCGCCTCCGCGCTGTCACGGTCCCACACGTCCGTGGCGAACCGCAGGCGGCCGTTGATGCCGCCCGTCTCGGATTCGGTGAGGGAGAACACCAGATCCAGTCCCAGGGCCCGATGTTCGCGCTGGATCGGGCTGACCGTCACGTCCCCGGACGTGTCGTGCGGCTGCCCGCCGTCGGTGAATTCGAGCATCACCTGGAACAGCGGCGAGTGCGACGGATCGGATTCGGCCCCGAGGGCGGCAACGAGATCGTCGAAGGGCAGCGCCGCATGCGAAAACGCGGCCCGGTCGGCGTCCCGGACACGGCTCAGGTGGTCGACGAACGACGATGCGACATCCACCTGCGACCGCAGAACGGTCTTGTTGAAGAATGCTCCGGCTTCCGGGTCGTCGGAATCGGACGCCTCGCGCCCGACGATCGGCGTTCCGATCACGACGTCGTCGGTGTCGCCCAGCCGGCCCAGCAGGACCGCGAGCGCGGCGTGCAGCGTGGTGAAGATCCCGGTGCCCGCCTCCTCTGCCAGCTGCGCCGCGCGGCGCTGCACGTCGCCGTCGACGGCGAACCCGACGACCTCGCCCGCCCCGAGCCGCTCGGTCGGGCGGGGCCGGTCCAGCGGCAGTGCCGTCACCTCCGGCAGGCCCACCAACTCCCGCTTCCAGAACGCGAGCTGGGCCTCCCGCTCGAGGAACCGCGCGCCGAGGCGTGCGCTCTCGGCGTGGATGTCGGCGGTCCGCGTCTGCGGCTCGGCCGTGACGAACTCCTCGACCAGCTCCACGAACCTGCGGTGGTGTGCGCGCAACTCCTCCGAGCCGTACCGGTTGGGGTTGCCGCGGAAATCGAGGAGCGTCTGGCCGTCACCGCTCTGATAGATGTTGACCAGCAGGTCGTCCACCGGGCCCGACGTCACGATGTGGTACTCGCCCGTGACCGTGCCCAGCGTGAACGCCTGATGGAACAGCATGACGTTCACCATCGGACCGGCGAGGCCCTCCGCGGTGCCGGCGAGTCCGGCATCGCGGCGGATGTCCTCGAGACTGCACCGCTGATGGCGCAGCGCACCCATCAGCTCGAGCTGCGTCCGCTGCACGAGCTCGGCCACCGTGTCCTCCGGGCGGACGGTGATCCGCAGCGGGGCGACGTTGACGAGCATGCCACCGGACCGCTGCAAGGGCGCCGTGGTGCGCGCCGACACCGGCAGGTTGATGAGCACGTCCCGCTTGCCCGTCATACGGGACAGGTAACAGGCGAACCCGGCGAGCAGGACGGCCGCCGACGTGGCGCCGACCCGCTGATCCGACTCTCCGAGGAAACCCAGTGCGGTTTCGGAGATCTTCGCGCTCTCGAGCCGGCTCTTCGCCGCCGCGGGCGCATCGTGGGTGGCGAGTGTCGAACCGTGCTCGATGCCGACAATGCGTTCGGCCCAGTACAACCGGTCGTTCTCGAATCGGCTCGACGCCCGGTACTTCTGGTCCAACTCGTAGAGGTCGCGCAGATCCAGCGCACGGTTCGGTTCCGGTTCGGTGCCCTCGACCGCCGCGGTGTACAGTGCCGCGATCCGGTTCACCATGGTCATACCGCTGTACCCGTCGAGCGCGACATGGTGAATCCTGGTGTACCACAAGTAGTGCTGATCGCCGACCTGCAGGACGGTCATCTCGACGAGTCGGTCCCGGGTGAGCCGCAGCGGCGTCGCGTAATCCTCGTCGATCCACACCTGCGCGGCGGCCATCGGGTCCGACTCGCCCCGGAAGTCGAGGAAGCCGATCGACGGGTCGATGCTGAAATCGACCGCCTGGTAGGGCTCCCCGTCGACGTCCAGCAGTCGCAGGAACGGCGACTGGAACTCCTGACCGGCCCGCACCGCAGCATCGCTCAACAGGTCCAGGTCGATCTCGCCCCGCAACTCGATGTACTGGGCGATGAACTTGGGAACCGTCGGGCTCAGTTGCTGGGCAAACCACATGCTCCGTTGCACCGAGGAGAGCGGGAAGGCCCCTTCGGGAACGTTCACATCTTCGGCGCCGTTATTCGGCTGCGGCGAATTCACACTCGTCATCGCGTTCCCCCAGCGGGTAGAAGACCTTGGATGCGCAAGTCCTGCGCGTGAGACGGACCAACCGACGCCGGTCTCCCACGCTGTACTGATCGTGCTGTACGCGTGGGCCCGGTGTGCGTCGATTCGTGATGTTCGTTTCGGAATCGCCATCGACAGGCGACGGTCGGACCGGTCGAGCAGAGTGCGTCCTGCGCTCCCCTGCCTCTGTCCGAGGCTCAGCGGAAGCGTTCGGCCTCACGCGCGAGTTGCACGAGGTCGGCGCACAGGGACTCCACCTCATGGGCCGCCGCACCTTCGGCAACGGCTGTCGCCACGTCCTCGGCGGCACATCGAACCTGGAAAACCCGGTCGACCATGGCGGAGGCTTCCTCCGAGGTGAGCACCACCGCATCGGCGGGGATGCTCGTGCCTTTGACCTGGTTGCGCTGCTCGTACGCGCGCTGCCGGCAGGATTGGCGGCAGTACCGGCGGCGCCGCCCCATCCCCGTCTCGGCCACTTCCCTCCCGCACCACACACAGGAATCGGGTCTGCGGGAGGCGCCGGTCATGGTCAACCACCTTACTGCGCGGCGCCTCGAGGCCCGCCCGGTAAGATGTCGAGGTTGCATCTGCGCGGCGTGCGGGAACCAATCGGGAGGCCGTGGCGTTGTAGATGAGTGTGAACGCTTGGTTCTGGTCCAGGCGTACTCGCGCGGAGACGATCGAGGAGAGGACACAACCATGGCAGATCGCGTACTTCGAGGAAGTCGACTCGGAGCGGTGAGCTACGAGACCGACCGTGACCACGACCTCGCGCCCCGTCGGATGGCCAAGTACCGGTGCGACAACGGTGAGGTGTTCGACATTCCCTTCGCCGACGATGCCGAGATTCCCGGCACGTGGCTGTGCCGTAACGGCCTCGAGGGAACCCTGGTCGAGGGGACTGCGCCCGAGGCCAAGAAGGTCAAGCCGCCGCGTACCCACTGGGACATGCTGCTCGAACGCCGTTCCAAGGAGGAACTGGAGGAGCTGCTGAAGGAGCGCCTCGACCTGCTGAAGGCGAAGCGCCGCGGAGCCTGACACAGGCAACCGAACCGTACGAACGCCGTCTCGGCTCTGCCGGGGCGGCGTTCGCCGCGTCCGGGGAAGTTGCGACCCCGGCTTCGGCGCGGACGGGGTGTTCGACACGGACAAGCTTCTGTTGGTCACTGGGCTGGTCACCGTCTCGACAGGACTCATCCAAGTACTCCGATCTGCTGAACGCGGGCGCGTTACATTCCGAGCACACAAAGCACCGAGCGTCACGCCCCGAACACGCAGTCGAAGAAACCACGTATGACCGACCTCTCGGGCTTCCGTACCATTTGAGAGGTAGGTCACATGACCGCTCTCAATCTACTATTCGGTACCGCGGAGTCAAGGGTTTGGTCTTCTCTTCGGGTAAATCTCACACCTGGGGTATGAAATCGGCACCCCGAAACCACGACCGGTCGGGCGTCCACGATATTCGGGGTGGTCAACCGCTCGTTTTCTGTACAACCACTGCCATTTCGTGGTATTCCCCCATCACCGCCCAAACCAAACCTTCCGGTCTGTCGGGCGGTGCTGCGGTCAGCGCACCGAGTGCGGCCGGTTCGCGCTGTCGTCGGGATCGCTGTCCCTGCCGGTGTCGGGCGCGGCGTGCCGCGGCCGACGATGCGAACGCTCGAGGTGCGGTGCGATCGCGGCGAGAGCAGCCGGCGTCGTCATCGTCCAGTGCGTCGCGTCCACCGGATGCTCGACGATGCTCCCGCGCACGAACTGTCCCCAGCAGGTCACCGGGTCCACGTGGAAACCGTCGTCCAGGGCGGCGGTGAAGAACACCAGATCGCCCGCGAACACCCTCGGCCGGTGTGCGTCGATCAGTGTGGGGGCTCGCAGCGCATTGCCGTAGATCCGTCCGAGTTCGGGAGCGGTCAGCGCCGCCAGCGGCCCTCCGACGACCCGCAGCAGTGCCGCCGCACGCTCGGCGTCGAACTGCCCGTCCGGCGCGAGTTCGTCGAGCACGCTGTCGTCCGGGAGGTCCAGGCCGACTCCGCCGAGAAGATCCGCGGTGGTCGCGGAGTTCTCCACGCTGCGGTCGATCCCGACATAGCTGTCGAGGAGCCCCAGCAGACGCACCTCTTCACCGGCGTCCTGCAACTGCACCGCCATCTCGTGAGCGATGACTCCACCCAGCGACCACCCCACCAGGTGGTACGGGCCGTGCGGCTGGATCGAACGGATCTCCCGGACGTAGCGGGCCGCGAAGTCGGTGATCGTCTCCAGGTGCGGCTCGTCCTCGGTCAGCGCCGGCGACTGCAGCCCGTAGATCGGCCGGTCCTGGGTCAGCTCGCGGCCGAGCCCCGCGTAGCTCCAGGCGAGCCCGATGAACGGATGCACACAGAACAGCGGCTCCGCCGTCCCTCTCGTGCGGATCGGGAGAAGCACGTCGAGTGACGCACCCGCACCGTCCACCCCGTCGTTCGTCCACTTCTGGATGCGTTGTCCCAGCGACTCCGGCGTGGGGTCGCTGAACATCCATTGCAGCGGGAAGTCGATTCCCAGCTCGGACCCGAGTAAAGACGCGACTCGGGTGGCGATCAGCGAGTTGCCCCCGAGGTCGAAGAAGCTGTCCGTGACTCCGACGCTGTCGATGCCGAGTACGTCGGCGAACACCGTGGCGACGGCGCGCTCGGCCGCCGTCCGCGGCGCCTGGTACTCGTCGGCCGCCGACCGGACGGTCGGTGTGGGCAAGGCCTTGCGGTCGAGTTTGCCGTTCACCGACAGCGGCAGTGTGTCGAGGTGCACGACGTGCACCGGGATCATGTACGACGGGACGCGGGCCGACAGGTGCGCCCGCACGTCGGACCAGTCGGCCGCGGGCCGTCCCACCAGGTACGCCACCAGCGCTTCCTCGCCGCGGTCGTCGCGGTGCACCACCACGACCGCCTGCGACACGTCCGGATGGGTCTCGAGCGCGGTCTCGATCTCCCCCAACTCGATCCGCTGCCCCCGCAACTTCACCTGGAAATCCGTCCGCCCCACATACTCCAACGCACCGTCGCGGCGGCGACGCACCAGATCACCCGTGCGGTACATCCGCCCACCCGCCACGTGCGGGTTCGCCACGAACCGGTCCGCCGACAGATCCGGACGATTCAGATATCCCCGCGCCAGCTGATCCCCCGCCAGATACAACTCTCCCGCCACCCCGTTCGGCACCGGATGCAACCGGGCATCGAGCACATGCAACTCGGTGTTCCACACCGGACGCCCGATCGGCACCGTGTGCGTGTCCGCCGGACCCGTCTCCCAGTACGTGACGTCGACCGCCGCCTCCGTCGGCCCGTACAAGTTGTGCAGATCCGCACGACTGACCGACCGGAACCGCGACACCTGCTCCGGCGTCAACGCCTCCCCCGAACAGAACACCAACCGCAACGAATCACACACCGCCGCAGCGGGTTCGGCAGTGAACACCGACAACATCGACGGCACGAAATGGGTGGTCGTCACGTGACGTTCCTGTATCAGCCCTGTCAGGTACCGCGGATCGCGGTGTCCGTCCGGCGCGGCGATCACCAGGGAGGCTCCCACCTGCAGCGGCCAGAATAGCTCCCACACCGAGACGTCGAACGTCACCGGAGTCTTCTGCAGAACGACGTCCGCACTGGTCAGGGTGTATTCGTGCTGCATCCACAGCAGGCGGTTCACGATCGCACCGTGGGTGACCGCGACGCCCTTCGGCCGGCCCGTCGACCCGGACGTGAAGATCACGTACGCCGTGTTCGCCGGGGACAGCGGCCACAGCCGGTCTGCATCGGTGATGGGCGAGTTGTCGAAGCCGGAGAAGTCCTCGGACGCGACGTCGAGGACGGGGACCGATCCGCCGCCGGGGAGTCCGGTACCGCTGACCAGCACACATGCCGGCCGTGCGGTGTCGAGTACATACGCGGTGCGCTCGGCCGGATGGTCCGGATCCACCGGCAGGTAGGCGCCACCGGCCTTCACGACGGCGTAGATCGCGACGAGCAGATCGATCGACCGGCGCATCCCGACCGCGACGACGGACTCGGGGCCGACGCCCTGCTCGATCAGGCGGCGCGCCAGCCTGTTCACGCGGGAGTCGAAGTCGGCGTAGGTCAACTCGTCCCGGTCGAAGACCACCGCGATCCGGTCGGGGTCGGCCGCGACCCTCGTGTCGAACAGCGACGCCAGGGTCCCGGCGAGCACGTCGTGTGATGTCGCGTTGGTGCCGGCGATCTGCTTCCGTTCGCCGTCGCCGAGGACGTCGATATCTCCGACCGCGGTGTCCGGACTGTCGGTGGCCGCGCGCAGAATCTGCAGGAACCGCTGTCCGAACACGTGCATGGACGGCTCGTCGAACAGGTCGGAGGCGTACGTGAGGCGAGCAGCGATCCCGTCCGGACGGCCCTCGGAGTCGAACTGCTCCATCAGGGTGAGCTGCAGGTCGAACTTGGCGATGTCGACATCGAAGTCGAAACCGCTCACCGACAGATCACCCAGTCGGAGGGTCGCCTGGTCGAGGTTCTGGAACGTCAGCATCACCTGGAACAGGGGATGCCGCCCGGTGGACCGCGACGGATTGACGACCTCCACGAGGCGCTCGAACGGAACGTCCGCGTGAGAGAAGGCGGCGAGATCGGTCTCGCGCACGTCGGCGACCAGTTCGGCGAAGGTCTTGCCTCCGTCGACCTGCTGGCGCAGGACCAGTGTGTTGACGAACATGCCGATCAGGTCGTCGAGTTCGCGTTCGCCACGTCCCGCGACGGGGGTGCCGATGGCGATGTCTCCGGTGCCGGAGAGTCGGCTCAGCAGCACCGCGAGCGCCGAGTGCACGAGCATGAACAGGGACGCGTTCGCGTCCCGCGCCGCACCCAGGAGCATGCCGTGCAGGTCGGCCGGCACGGCGAAGTCGACGGTGCCGCCCCGGTACGACGCCACCGCGGGACGCGGGCGGTCGGTGGGCAGGTCCAGCTGATCCGGTGCGCCCGTGAGGGTCTGCGTCCAGAACGCGAGTTGCCGTGCCGAGACCGAATCGGGATCGGCCTCGTCGCCGAGGAGTGCCCGCTGCCACAGTGCGTAGTCGGCGTACTGCACCGGCAACGGCGCCCAGTCGGGCGTGGTGTCCGCCGACCGCGCCGCGTACGCCGTCATCACATCGCGCACCATCGGCGCCATCGACCAGCCGTCGCCGGAGATGTGGTGGACCAGCAGGGCGAGAACGTGCTCCGTCGGGGACATGCGGAAGATCCGCACCCGCACCGGAACCTCCGTGGTGACGTCGAATCCGGTGGTCACCAGGCCGGCGATCAGCGCGGGCAGCGCGGCCTCGTCCGTCGCGTCGACGGACAGTTCGCCCCCCACCCGGTCGATGGGCAGGATCACCTGGTGCGGACCGTCCGCGGAGTCCGGGTAGACCGTCCGCAGCGACTCGTGCCTGCGGACGACGTCGGCGACCGCGTGCTGCAGCGCGTCGACGTCCAGCGCGCCCGACAGCCGGACCGCCACGGGAATGTTGTGCACCGCCGAGTTCGGGTCGAACCTGTTGAGGAACCACATCCGGTGTTGCGCCGACGACAGCGGAATCCGTTCGGGACGCACGGCCGGCGTCAGCGCCGGGCGGGCGGGCGCGGTCGCGTCGATCGAATCCAGCAGTGCCGCAAGGGCGGCGACCGTGGGCGCCTCGAACAGGCTTCGAATCTCCACGCGGCGCCCGAGTCGTTCGGACAGCCGGGCGATCACCCGGGTGGCGACGAGGGAGTTGCCGCCGAGGTCGAAGAAGTTCGCGGCGGTACCGACCTGTTCGACGCCGAGCACGTCGGCGAACACGGCGGCCACCGATTCCTCCGTGGGTGTCGCGGGGGCGCGGTACTCGACTGTCGCCGACACGAAGTCGGGCGCAGGAAGGGCCTTGCGGTCGAGTTTGCCGTTCGAGGTCAGGGGCAATTGCGCGAGCACGACGAGGGCGGCGGGCACCATGTAGCTCGGCACCACGGCGCCGACCTCGGCCAGAACCGCGGCGGAGTCGACGGTGGCGCCGTCCTCGGGGACCACGTACGCGACCAGGGCGGTCCCGGTGTGCGGGTGCTGGTGGGCGACGACGACGGACTGCCCCACCCCTGTGCTCGACATCAGTGCGGACTCGATCTCGCCGAGTTCGATGCGGAACCCGCGGACCTTCACCTGGAAGTCGGAGCGCTCGAGGTACTCGAGGATCCCCCTCGCGTCCCGGACGCGCCAGCGCACCACGTCACCGGTGCGGTAGAGCCGTGAACCGGGTGCGCCGAAGGGGTTGGCCACGAAGCGCTCGGCGGTCAGATCGGCGCGGGCGACGTAACCGCGGGCCAGCTGGTCGCCGGCCAGGTACAGCTCACCCGCCACCCCGACGGGGACCGGGTTCAGGCGGGCATCCAGCACGAACACATGTGTGTTCCACTCGGGTCCGCCGATGGGAACGGTGTCGACGTCGGTGGCGGTGTGTGTCCAGGCGGTCGCGGACACGGCGGCCTCGGTGGGCCCGTACAGGTTGTGCAGCGCGACGGTCCCGAACCGGCGGCGGAAGCGGACCGCGGTGTCGACGGGCAACGCCTCGCCGATGCACAGCACCCGCCGCAGGGCCGGCTGCTGCCCCGCACCCGGGGTCGCCAGGAAGGCCTCCAGCAGGGACGGCACGAAATGTGCTGTCGTGACGCGCTGCTGACGCATCAGGTCCGCCAGGTAGTCCGGATCGCGGTGACCGTCCGGGCGGGCGATGACGAGTCGGGCGCCCGAGATCAGCGGCCAGAACAGTTCCCACACCGACAGGTCGAACGTGACGGGGGTCTTCTGCACGACGGCGTCGGTGGTGTCGAGCGGGTATTCGTGCTGCTTCCAGCGGAGTTGGTTCGCGATGGCGGCGTGCGTCACGGCGACACCCTTGGGTCGGCCGGTGGACCCGGACGTGAAGATCAGGTACGCCGTGTTCTCCGGCCGCAGCGGGGCGAGGCGATGCGCATCGGTCACCGGTTCGGGTGGTGAGGCGGTGAGGTCGAGGGTGTCGATCTCGATGACCGGGACGTTCTCGGCGGCGAACCCGTCCGAGGACGTGGTGAGGATGCACACCGGGTGGGCGGTCTCGAGCACGTAGGCGAGCCGGTCGGCCGGATGGGTGAGATCGATCGGCAGGTACGCGCCGCCGGCCCGCAGCACCGCGTACATCCCGACCAGCAGTTCGATCGACCGGTTCATCGCCAGTCCCACCACGGATTCCGGCCCCACTCCGCGATCGATCAGCCGGTGGGCGAGGGCGTCGACACGGCGGTCGAACTCTGCGTACGTCAGTTCGGTGCCCTCGAAGAACACGGCGGCCTCATCGGGTGTGCGCGCCGCCTGGGCGGAGAACAGTTGGGCGAGCGTCGTCGGCGGCAGATCGACGCCGGTGTCGTTGAATTCGGCGAGGACCGAGCGCCGTTCGGGGCCGTCGAGCAGGTCGATGGCCCCGACGGCCACGTCCGGATCCTGTACGACCGACGCGAGGACGCGGGTGAAGCGTTCCGCGAATGCCCGCACGGTCGATTCGTCGAAGAGGTCGGTGGCGTAGGTGAACTGGGCCTCGATCACGTCCGGGGATCCGTCGGCGTCGTGCTTCTCCGACAGTGTCAGGTGCAGATCGAAGTTGGAGATCGTGTTCGGCACGTCGAGTCCCTCGACGTGCAGCCCGGGAAGTTCGAGTGTGGTGGTGGCGAGGTTCTGGAACGAGAACGCGACCTGGAACAGCGGGTGGTGCGCGCGGGACCGGGCCGGGTTCAGCACGTCGACGAGGCGCTCGAACGGAATGTCGGAGTGCGCGAACGCACTCAGATCGGCAGAGCGTGCGTCGGCGAGGCTGTCCGCGAACGAACTCGCGAGGTCTACGTGGGTGCGCAGTACCAGGGTGTTCACGAACATGCCGACGAGTTCGTCGAGGGATTCCTCACCGCGGCCGGCGATGGGTGCGCCGACGGTGATGTCGGACTCGTTGCTCAGTCGGGCGAGCAGTACCGCGAGCGCGGTGTGCATCACCATGAACAGCGAGGTGTTCCGGCCGCGTGCGAACGCCAGCAGGGCGCGGTGGGTGCCGGCGTCGATGGTGAACGGCACGTGCGCGCCCCGGTGCGACGCGACCGCGGGGCGGGGACGGTCGGTCGGCAGGGACAGCCGGTCCGGCAGACCCTCCAGCGTGCGGGTCCAGTAGGCGATCTGAGCGGCGGCGACCGATTCGGGATCGGCCTCGTCGCCGAGGAGTTCCCGCTGCCACAGGCTGTAGTCGGCGTACTGCACCGGCAGCGGGGTCCAGCGGGGCACGTGTCCCTCGGCGCGGGCGGTGTAGGCGAGCATGACGTCGCGGGCCAGTGGGGCGAGCGACCAGCCGTCACCCGAGATGTGGTGGGCGACCATCACGAGCACGTAGTCGTCGGGTCCGACGCGGTACATACGCGCCCGCAGGGGCACATCCGCGGTCACGTCGAAGCCCGTCGTCACGAGTGCGAGCACCCGCTCGAGGACGTCGTCGGGGTGCGCCGCCACCGGTGTCAGGTCGGGCACCGCGTCCCCGGCGGGCACGATCACCTGGTGCGGGCCGTCGGCGGAGTCGGGATAGACGGTGCGCAGTGCCTCGTGCCGCCCGACGAGATCGGCGATCGCGATCTGCATGGCACGCAGGTCCACCTCGCCCGACAGCCGGAGCGCGACCGGCAGGTTGTACGCGGGCGATGCGGTGTCGAACTGGTTGATGAACCACATCCGCTGCTGGGCGAGCGACAGCGGAATGTGTTCGGGCCGAGGCCTGGCCGTCAGCGCGGGGCGCCGCACACCGTGGGTGGTGGTCTCGGTGATGCGTGCCGCGAGCGCGGCGACGGTCGGCGACTCGAACACTTCACGGACACCGACGTGGACGTCGAGTGCCGCGTTGATCCGCGACACCACCTGCGTGGCGAGCAGCGAGTTGCCGCCGAGGTCGAAGAAGCTGTCGTGGATGCCGATCTCCGGCAACGCGAGGATGTCCGCGAAGATGCCGGCGACGATCACCTCCATCGGGTTCCGCGGCGCCTCGAATGTCGTGGCCGCGGCGGCGAAGATCGGCTCGGGGAGCGCAGCCCGGTCGAGCTTGCCCGCCGGAGTGAGCGGCAGGGCGTCGAGGAGGGTGACGGAGGCCGGAACCATGTAGGCGGGCAGGGTGCGCCCGACGAAATTCGCGACCTCGACCCGGTCCACGTCCTCACCGGTGAACGGCAGCACGTACGCGACGAGGGAGGTCTCCCCGTTGGGGTGGTCGTACCCGATCGTGGTGGCGTACTCGATCTGCGGGTGTGCGGTAAGCGCGGCGTCGATCTCGCCGAGTTCGATCCGGAATCCGCGGATCTTCACCTGGTGGTCGGTGCGGCCGACGAAATCGAGGACGCGGTTCTCCCGCCACCGGACGAGATCGCCGGTGCGGTACATCAGGTCGCCGGGCGCGCCGTACGGGTCCGCGACGAACCGTTCGGCGGTCAGTCCCGGCCGTCCGAGGTAGCCGCGGGCGAGGCTCGGGCCTCCGACGTACAGTTCGCCCGGCACACCCACCG
Source organism: Rhodococcus sp. A14 (assembly GCF_011603105.1). Classification (NCBI taxonomy): domain Bacteria; kingdom Bacillati; phylum Actinomycetota; class Actinomycetes; order Mycobacteriales; family Nocardiaceae; genus Rhodococcus; species Rhodococcus sp. A14. Next base: position 62,000 of record NZ_JAAOQS010000042.1, read on the forward strand.
GCACGGGACGCAGCCGGCCGTCCAGCACGAGTGCCCGCACTCCACGGCTCGGGCCGCCGATGGTGACCGGTTCCCCGGCGCGGAGGGGTTCGGTGATGGACGACATGATCGTCGCCTCGCTGGGACCGTACGCGTTGACCATGCGACGCCCGGGCGCCCAGCGGGCGACCAGTTCCGGCGGGCACACGTCACCGGCGACCACGACGACGGCGAGGTCGTCGAGCCCGTGATGGTCCACCGACGCCAGCGCCGCCGGAGTGGAGAACGCATGGGTGACGTGCTCGGTAGCGAGCAGTTCGGCGAGTTCCGATCCGCCGTAGATCGTGGGCGGGGCGATGACCATCGTGGCTCCCGCGCCGAGTGCCATCAGCATCTCGAACACCGAGGCGTCGAAGCTCGGGGACGCGAAATGCAGTGTCCGCGAACGGGAGGTGACCCCGAGGAGCTCACGCTCGTCGGTCACCAGGTTCATCAGACCGCGATGTGTGACCGCGACGCCCTTGGGCCGGCCGGTGGACCCCGACGTGTAGATGACGTACGCCACCTGGTCGGACAGGATCGGCCGCATGCGGTCGCGGTTGGTGAGCGGCAACCGGGATTCGTGGGTGCAGCTCACCTCGAGTGCCGGGTCGTCGAGGAGCATCCACCGGATCGAGTCCGGGAGGAGATCCTGTTTCGCGGACACGGTGATCCCGACCATCGCCCCGGAGTCCTGCACCATGTGCAGAATGCGGTCCGCGGGATAGCCGGGGTCGACGGGCACGAAGGCTGCACCGGTCTTGGCCACCGCCCACACGGCCACCACGGATTCGAAGGACCGCGGCAGCGCCAGCGCGACCCGGGTTTCGGGTCCCACTCCCCTGTCGACGAGCAACCGGGCCAGTTGATTCGACCGTTCGTCGAGGTCCCGGTACGTGAGGCTCTCCCCCTCGAAGACGACGGCGGCTCCGTCGGGTGCCGCGGCGACGGCGTCGGCGAGGATCTCGGGCAGCATCTGCACCGGTCGCGCGTCGGCGCCGCGAACCGGGGTGAGCGCCGCATATTCCTCGTCGCCGAGGACCGGGATGTCACCGATCGGCCGCTGCGGGTCGGCGACGACCGCCTCGAAGATCCGCCGCAGCCGGGTCGCGTACCCGGCGGCGGTGCTCGCGTCGAAAATGTCTGTCGCGTAGACGAGTTCGGCGTCGATACCGGCGGCCTCGGCCGCGTCGTCGAGCCGCTCGGTGAGCGTGAAGTGCAGGTCGAACTTCGCGATGCTCGCGTCGAGGGTGAGCGGTTCCACCGACAGCCCGTCCAGTTCGAGCCGGTCGGCAGAGACCGCCTGCACGCCGAGGGCCACCTGGAACAGTGGGTGGTGCGAGGTGGAGCGGACCGGGCTCAATACCTCCACCAGTCGCTCGAACGGCAGGTCCGCGTGGGCGAACGCCTCGAGGTCGACGTCCCGGGCCTGTTCGAGCAGCGACACGAACGACGCCCCCGGGTCCAGCGTCGTGCGCAACACGAGGGTGTTGACGAACATGCCGATGATGTCGTCGAGTTCCACCCGGCCGCGGCCGGCGATCGCTGTGCCGACGGTGATGTCGGAGCTGGTGCTGAGCCGGCTCAGCAGGACGCTGAGCGCGGCGTGGGCGACCATGAAGATGCTGGCGCCGTGCGCGCGTGCCAGTTCGGCCAGGGCCCGGTGCGTGTCGGCATCCAGGGTGAAACGCGTTGCCGCACCCCGATGCGACGGAACGGCCGGCCTGCCCCGGTCGCCCGGCAGGTACAGCTGGTCCGGGACACCGGTGAGTGTCCGGGTCCAATACTCGAGCTGGGCGGCGGCGAGGCTGTCCGGGTCGGACTCGGCACCGAGCACCTCCCGCTGCCACAGCGCGTAGTCGGCGTACTGCACCGGCAGCGGCGCCCAGGTGGGCGCCTGGCCTGCCGCGCGGCTCGCGTACGCGATCATCACGTCCCGGATCAGCGGTTCCATGGACACGCCGTCGGCGGAGATGTGATGGACGACGAGAGCGAGCACGTGCTCGGTGTCGCCGAGCGAGTACACCTTCACCCGCAGCGGCACGGCCTGGGAGACGTCGAAGCCGGTCAGCAGGAACTGCTCGAGATCCGCGCGCAGCCCGGTCTCGCTCACGCGGACCGGTGCGACGTCGAGGGTGAACTCCCCTGGTTCGAGGATCACCTGGTGCGGTCCACCCCGGGAATCAGGAAAGACGGTCCGCAGCGATTCGTGCCGGCTGATCAGATCGTCGATCGCCGCGGCCAGCGCCGCAGTATCCAGCGGTCCGGTGAGCCGGACCGCGGCGGGCAGGTTGTATGCGGGCGAAGACGTCTCGAACTGGTTGAGGAACCACATCCGCTGCTGCGCGAGTGACAGCGGGATCCGGTCGGGGCGGACCGCCGCCGTCAGGGGTGCGATCGCAGTGGACGGACCGTGCCCGTCGAGTCGCCGGGCCAGGGCCGCGACGGTGGGCGCGTCGAACACGACGCGGATGGCGATGCGTGTCTCCGTCGCGACCCCGATGCGGGTGCTGAGTTTGGTGGCGGACAGGGAGTTGCCGCCGAGTTCGAAGAAGTTGTCGTCGACACCGACCCGGGGGACGCCGAGGAGTTCGGCGAAGATCCCGGCGACGATGCGCTCAGACTCGGTGCGCGGCGCCGTGTACTCCGCCTTCACGGTGAACACCGGTGCTGGCAACGCCTTCTGGTCGACCTTGCCGTTCGGTGTCAGCGGCAGTTCCGCCAGCGTGATCAGCAGCGACGGAATCATGTAGGAGGGCAGGCTGCCCGCGGCTTCGGCGAGAACGGCGTCCCGGTCCAGTGTGATTCCGCGGCGCGGCACGACGTACCCGACGAGGTGGTCGCCGGTGTGCGAGTCCGAATGCGGGACGACGATCGCCTGGTCCACGTCTTCGTGCCGAAGCAGTGCCGACACGATTTCGCCGAGTTCGATGCGGAATCCGCGGACCTTCACCTGGAAGTCGGTGCGCCCGAGGTACTCGAGCCGGCCGTCCGCGTTCCACCGGACGAGGTCGCCGGTGCGGTACAGCCGGGCGCCCGACGTGGCGAAGGGGTCGGCGACGAACCGTTCGGCGGTGAGGTCGGGGCGACCCAGGTATCCGCGGGCGAGCTGGAGTCCACCGAGGTACAGCTCTCCCGCGACACCGACCGGTACCGGACGCAGGCGGCCGTCGAGGACGAGGGCGCTGGTGTTCCAGACGGGCAGGCCGATCGGGACTGTGTCGGAGTTGTCGGACCGCGCCGCGAAGAAGGTGGTGGTCACCGCCGCCTCGGTGGGTCCGTACGTGTTGTCGATCTCCGCGGGATGGGACGCCCGGAAGTCGTCGATCGTCTCCGGCGACACGGCTTCGCCGCCGACCAGCACGTGCCGCAGCGCCGGCAGATCGTCGAGTCCGGGTCCGGACGTCAGGGCCGCCAGCATCGCCGGAACGAAGTGCACGACGGTGACGCCGTGTGCGCGGAGGACGCCCGAGAGGTACTCGGGGTCGCGGTGCCCGTCGGGTTCGGCGACGACGAGCCGAGCGCCGGAGACGAGCGGCGCGAAGCATTCCCACACCGACACGTCGAACGTCACAGGGGTCTTGAACAGCATCGTGTCGGCGGTGCCGAGCGTGTACTGCGCACGCAGCCACTCGAGCTGCGCCGCGATCGCCGTGTGGGTGACGGCGACCCCCTTGGGCCGTCCCGTGGAACCGGACGTGAAGAGGACGTACGCCGTGTTGTCCGGGCGCAGCGGTGCGATCCGTTCTTCGGCGCGGATCGGCTCCCCGCCGAACTCTGCCGGGTCCGGGTCTGCGGGCACGACCGCCCGCACCCCGTAGCGTGTCGTCACGGTCTGTGGGAGCAGGTCGCTGCTCGTGAGAACCAGGGATGCGCCGGACTGTTCGACGATGTCGCTGTTGCGTTGTTCGGGTTGACCGGGATCGAGTGGGGTGTAGGCGCCGCCTGCCTTCACCACGGCGTGGACGGCGACGAGCAGGTCCAGCGACCTCGGGATCTCCACTGCCACGACGACGTCGGGGCCGACACCGTCGCCGATGAGTCTGCGCGCGAGACGGTTCGACCGGGCATCGAACTCGGCGTACGTCAGCGCCTCGTCGCGCCAGAGCACCGCGGGGGCGTCCGGTGTCGTCCGTGCCTGTTCGTCGAGGAGACCGGCCAGGGTGGGCTGTCCCGTGTCCCGTGTCGCGCCGTGTGACAGGGCGAGCAGACGCAGCCGGGCATCGTCGCCGAGCAGGTCGAGGTCGCCGACCGTGGTTCGGGGATCGCGGGTCAGTCCGGTCAGGACCCGGAGGAAGGACTCACCGATCCGCAGTGCGGTGTCCTCGTCGAAGAGGTCCTTGGCGTAGCCGAGTTCGAGATCGAGACCGGTCGAGTTCCCCTCCTCGTCGTGGCGTTCGCCGAGTACGAAGTTGAGGTCGAACTTGGCGATCGGCGACTCGATCTCGAGTGCGGACACCTCCAGTCCCGGCAGTTCGAGTGTCGGGGTCTGCAGGTTCTGCAGTGCGAGCGCCACCTGGAACAGCGGGTGGAACGCGGTGGAGCGGGTCGGGTTGATCGCGTCGACCAGCTGCTCGAACGGTACGTCGACGTGGGAGAACGCCTCGAGGTCGACGCGCCGGACCTGCTCGAGCAGTTCGGTTCCTGTCGATTCCGGTTGCACGTCGGTGCGCAGCACCAGGGTGTTGACGAACATGCCGACGAGTCCGTCGAGGGACTGCTCCCCGCGACCTGCGACGGATGTTCCGATGGCGACGTCCCGGCCGGCCCCGATCCGCGACAGGAGCGCGGCGAGTGCGGTGTGGACGACCATGAACAGGCTGGCGTGGTGGGTGCGCGCTACGTCCAGCAGACGCAGGTGGCTGTCGCCGCCCAGGGCCAGCCGCACCGTGCCGCCACGGTTCGACGGAGCGGGCGGACGGGGGCGGTC